>DATLBM010000194.1:0-17598 GCA_035526885.1 Thermoanaerobaculia bacterium
CCACCCCGGTGGCGGGGGGGCTGGTTTTGCACGGGGGGGGGGGGCCCCGGGCCCCCCCCCGCCGGAGGCCCCTCGTCGTCCCGTCACCGCACCGCGCGCCGCTTCGCCGCCGGCTTCTTCCACGCCCGCAGCAGCGCGCGCAGCGCCTCCGCCGACTGCGTCGACGCCGGCTGTCCGACCTGGTCGCGCGTGTTCACGCCGTGGCACGAGTTGCAGACGCGCACCTCGCCGGGCTGCAGCGTGATCCAGTAGCGTTCGCGCACCACGGGCGTGCCGGCGGAGTCCAGCGTCTGCCACGACAGCGCCCGCGACGCAGGTACGAGCGCCGCCACCGAGCCGTCCGCGGCCACGGAAACCTGTCCGGCATCGCGCGGCAGCACGCGCCGGCCGACTCCGTTCGTCCCGCGCACCTGCTGCGCGGAAAAGAACTGCATGTGCGCCACCTCGTACGACTTTCCCGCCAGCGGCGCGGGCTTGCCCGCGACGTGCAGGTTGTACGGCTGCTGTTTGTCCGCGGCGTCGCGGCGCGTGACGTCGCGGCTGACCACCGCCGCCAGTCCGCGCTTCTTCAGATCCGCGCGGAAGACGTCGGGATCCACTTTCTCCTCGCGGAACACGCGCGCTTCCGGCTCCTCGAGCAGCGCGGCGCGCAAAGGCGGACGCGGTCGCGCGCGTAACTCGACCGGCTGAAGCTCCCATAGCGTGCCATTGAACGTCTTCAGCACGTCCGGACTCCACCACGACACGTTCGCCGTGAGGCCGGCCGTGAGTGGCGTTCCATCGGCGAACTGCAGGCGGAAGTCTTTCACGACCACCAGCTCGCCGTTCGCGAGCGGCAGCGGATCGCGCTGATGGTCGCCCGTCATCAGCACCGACACCGTGATGTCGTCAGGATTGCGTCCCGGCTCGGCCTGCAGCGACACGATCCGTCCCGCGCCGAACGTCCCGAACTCCGGCGCGTCGGTCCCCACGTAGCGTCCCGGCTTCGCCGGATCCTCCCGAATCTGGAAAAAGTTCTGCAGCGTGCTCCCGCCGCGCGAGAACTCGCGCAGCGCGTTGTCGTCGTTGAGGCTGCGGTTGAAGTAGCCGTGCAGCTCGTGGCGTCCGACGTGATTCAGCGTCTCCTCGCTGGTGCCGTCCTCGTTCATCTCCCACGGAAAGAAGTGATTGATGGAGAGGCCCTCGAGGTTCGTGCCCGCCAGCAGGTCCTTGCGCGCGCTGCGCGGCTCGGGAAAGACCTCCGTGCGCTGCGACATGCGCGCCGCCGTCGCCGACTCGTCGGCGTAGTCGAACGTGCCGTACACGTTCGTGTGTTCGAGATCGTCGGTGTCCGCCTGCTGGTCGCGCTGCAGGTGGTCCCAGCGCGTGAAGATCACGCGTCCGAAACTGTCTACCGAGGGCGTGAAGACACCCGAGGGCGCGTGATTGAGGATGTGCAGCTCACCGCTCGCTTCGTCGAGACTCCAGAGGCCCGTCACCGTCGGCGCCTCCTCGTATTCATCGAGCTGCGGATAGAGATGGCGCGCGCCGTTGCGTGGACGGTCGGAGGTGAAGAGGATGCGATCGTCCGAGGCGTAGATCGGCGAGACGTTGTTGTATTCGGCGGGTTGATTGGCGATTTTGCGGATGACCGGCGTCTCGTTTTTGCCGAGGCCCGTGATCTCGTAAATCTGCCAGTAGTCGGTGCGGTGGCGATACTGCTCGAGCGGCGCGCCGGTGGCCATCGAGAAGAGCGCCTTCGTGCCGTTCCAGTGCACCGACGGCTCGCGCACGGCGATCGACGCCGCGCCCTGGCGGCCGTCGTTGCCGAAGCCCGCCGCACGCGTGAGATTTTTCAGCGAGCCGTCGGGATAGCGGATCCACAGATCGCCGCCGCGCGGCGCCGCGTCGATGGTGCCGCGGTGATTGCCGAACGTCGAGGTGACGCTCGTGAAGTCGCCCTCCGGCGGGACCTGCGTAACGAAGAGGATCGGATTCGCCGCCACGGCGAAGAGCACGGCCAGGAGTTTCATGAGTGCCCGCAATATGCGTGCAATGCGCGCCGGCGAACGTGATCCGGCGCACGGAAACCCGTTACACTGCCCCGTCCAATTCATGAACGCCGTGGGCATCGTGGCCATCAGCGGGAGCGTGCGCGCGCAGTCGTCGAACGCCGCGCTGCTCCGCGCCGCCGCGCGCGTGTCGCCGGCGCCCGTCGTTTTCTACGACGGACTGGAGTCGCTGCCGCAGTTCAATCCCGATCTCGATGGCGAAGGCTCCGTGCCGCCGCCCGCGGTGGCCGCACTGCGCCGGCTGCTCATCGACAGCGACGCGGTGCTCATCTCCTCGCCCGAATACGCGCACGGCGTTCCCGGCGCGCTGAAGAACATGCTGGACTGGCTGGTGTCGGTGGGAGAGCTTGTGGAGAAGCGCGTGGCGCTCGTGAACGCGGCGCCCGTGGGCGGGCAATTCGCGCAGGCGCAGCTGCTCGAGACGCTGCGCACGATGAACTGGAACGTCGTCATGGAGGCGTGCCGCATGGAGCCGTTCGTACCGCGCAAGATCAGCGGCGACGTGACGGACGAAGCGGTGCTCGACGAGCTTCGCAAGGTGATGGAGGTGCTGCCTGGTCGCTAGCGTTCTGTCGATCGGACTGTCGCTGGTTGCGTTCGTGATGCTGGTCATCGTGGCGCGCGTGCGACGCGGCTCGATCCTTTCCGTGGTGCCGGGATGGCTGGCCGCCGCGGCGCTGGCGCCGGTGATCGCCACGTTCTTCGCCGTGCGCGGCGTCATCGGCGCGCTTCAGGCGATGGCCATGAGCGGCGGCGGAATCGCCGCGGTGTGCGCGGGGATGTACGAGGCCACGCGACCGCTGATGTACGCCTCTGCGTTCGCGTGCGTGATCGCGATCGCTGCGATCATCGCCGCGATTCGCGGCGTCACCGATGCGGACGACGAAACGCCGCGACGCTCACTCATCGCCATCCTCGTCGCCATCGCCGCCGCCGCGGCCATCTTCCTCAGCGCGGTGCAATACCGCGGCGCGGGACGCGCGATCCTCAACGTGATCGATCCGGGCGCGAATGCCTCGCAAACGGGCGGCATCGCCAGCGTCTCGCAAGACATCGCCACGCGGCTCTTCACGACGGCCACCGTCGCCGCCGTGCTCACGCTCCTGCTTTTGATCGCGATCGTCTTCGCCGCGCTAACGCGCCGCGAAGCGGGCCTCCCGCTCGTCTTCGCCGCCATCCTCGTCCTGCTCGCCGCGGGAATGAGTTTCATGATGCACCGCGGCTGGTCCGCGCGATTGCAGCACACGGCGATGACGGGGGAGATCGAGCACTAGCCGCGCTACACGCGTCGCGCCACGTCGCGCAGCCGCTCCACCAGCAATTCGCTCATGGCCACGGCGAACTTCGCCAGGAGCTGCGGCTCGAACGCCAGCGCCTCCGAGAGCGTCCGTTTCTCCCACGCGCGCACGGTCGTCTCCTCGGATGCGCGTACCGACGTGCCGCGCGGCGAGTCGTCGATGAACGAGACCTCGCCGAGGACGTCGCCCGCGCCGACGGTGGCAAAGACCTTCTGCACGCCGTCGTCGATGCCGATGATGTCCAGTCTCCCGTCCTCGACGGCGAAGAGCGTCGAGTCCAGCTCGCCCGCGCGAATGAGAAACGCGCCCTCGGCGATGCGCTTCACCTCGCCGATCGACTCGATGCGATCGCGCTCCGCCTCGGTGAAGTAGCGGAAGAGCGGATGGTCCGACTCCATGGAAAAAATCTTGTTCACATCAGCTCCAGGCAATGCGCCACTCGCAGCACGCCCCGCCTTTCGCGAAGCACTGCGTCTGTTCCACTTGGATGTCCTTCGCTCCGGTCATCTCCGCCATGCGCTCGATCCAGCCGGTCACGCGCGCGCAGCCCGCGGCTTCCGCGGGGAAGTTGACGATGCGGAGGCGCGCGCCGTGCTCGGTCTGTTCATCGACGCGCATTTCGCCGCGGTTGTACAGCGAGCTCCACATGTGCGAGGCCTTGCCCAGCAGAGCCGGAGGCGTGAGGACGAGGGCGAAGAAGCGGTAGATGCCGCGCACCGCCTCGCCCGCGGCCTCGCGTCCGGCGCGTCGCGCGAACGCCTCCACCGGCTCGCCCTTCTGCTTCGCCGCTTCCTCGGTCACGCGATTGAGCATGTGCACGGGCACGGTTTCGGTCGCCAGAATGGGGGTGCGGAAACGCTTTGCGAACTCGGCCGGCAGGCGATCGAGCACCGCGTTCTTCTGATCCTGGGACAGCTCGGCGTCGATGAATTTCTGAAGGCTGCGCACGGGCGACCCTTTGACCGTCACGCTCTCGTCGACCATCGTCACCTCTCTCTTCGCCCGTGTCGATGAGCGCTGAGTATAATCCGCTTCCTCGCGTCGAACGCCGCACCAGACCGCAGGAGGAACCCGCAATGCAGGACCCGACACCCGGCAGCACCGCAGCCGAAGGTGCCGCGGCGATTTCCGTCGCAGAAGCCAGCAATCAACCGCACCTCGGCGCGAAGGACAAGCTCGAAGAGCTTTGCGTCAACACCATTCGCTTCCTCGCCGTCGATGCCGTCGAGAAAGCGAAGTCCGGCCATCCCGGCACGCCCATGGGCATGGCCGACATCGCCTTCGTGCTCTGGACCGAGTTCCTGCATCACGATCCCAACGAGCCGCACTGGCAGAACCGCGACCGCTTCATCCTCTCCGCCGGTCACGCGTCCATGCTCCTCTACTCGCTGCTGCACCTGACCGGCTACAGCGACATGACGCTCGACGAGCTGAAAGCGTTCCGGCAGTGGGGATCGCGCACCGCCGGCCATCCCGAGTACGGCCACGCCAAAGGCATCGAAGTCACGACCGGTCCTCTCGGACAGGGCTTCGCGCACGGCGTGGGCATGGGCCTCGCCGCGAAGATGCTGGCCGCGCGCTTCACGCAGGCCGAGGAGCCGTTCCATCCGGTCGACCACTACGTGTACACGATCTGCTCGGACGGCGATCTGATGGAAGGCATCAGCTCCGAAGCCGCGTCCATCGCCGGTCACCTCGGCCTCGGAAACCTCATCTACTTCTACGACGACAACAACATCTCCATCGAAGGCGAGACGCGTCTCTCGTTTTCCGAGGATGTGAAAAAGCGCTTCGAGGGATTCGGATGGCACGTCCTGTCGATCGACGGACACGATCGCAACGCCATCCGCAAGGCCATTCGCCGCGCGCAGAAGGAAGGGACACGGCCGACGCTCATCGCGTGCAAGACCGTCATCGGCTGGGGCAGTCCGAAGTATCACGGCACCGCGCGCGCGCACGGCGAGCCGCTCGGCGCCGATGAAGTGAAAGCGACGAAGGCCGCGGTCGGCTGGCCGGAAGAGCCGACGTTCCTCGTGCCCGATGAAGTGCGCGCGGAGTTCACGCGCCGCACGAAGAAGCTCGCCGCCGCGCGCAAGCGCTGGGACAAGGAGATGTCCGCGTGGCGCACGCGCCATCCGATGATGGCCGAGGAGTGGGACCGGCACTGGTCGCACTCGCTGCCGGACGGATACGAGAGCGTGCTGCTGGAAGGCGCGAAGACGGACAAGCCCGTGGCCACGCGCGCGCTGTCGGGGCAGGTCATTCAGAAGATGGCCACCATCGCGCCGTTCGTCGTGGGCGGATCGGCGGACCTCGCACCGTCGACCAACACGCTGATCAAGGACGCGGGCAGCGTCGAGCGTCCGAAGGACGGACAGAAAGTGCCGCCGCCGGTGGACGTGTTCCGCGGACGCAATCTCCACTTCGGCATTCGCGAGCACGCCATGGGCGCGATCGTGAACGGCCTGACGCTGTACGGATCGTTCCGCGCATACGGCGCGACGTTCCTGATCTTCTCGGACTACATGCGCCCCTCGGTGCGCCTGGCGGCGCTGATGGGCATTCCCTCGATCTTCGTCTACACGCACGACTCCGTGTTCCTCGGCGAAGACGGTCCGACGCACCAGCCGATCGAGCAGCTCTGGTCGTTGCGCCTGATCCCGAACCTCACGCTGTTCCGCCCGGCGGACGGCGCGGAGGTGGCCATGGCCTGGGCGCACGCCATTAGCGCGACGGGCGGACCGACACTCATCGTCCTGACGCGCCAGAAACTGGAGATCATCCCGCGGCCGGCCGATTTCGATGCCAAGCGCATCCTGCGCGGCGCGTACGTTCTGGACGGATTCGAGAGCGGCGACGTGACCATCATCGCCACGGGTTCGGAAGTGCCGCTGGCAGTGGCCGCGGCGAAGCTGCGCGGCAACACGCGCGTCGTCTCCGCGCCGTCGCTGGAGCTCTTCGATCGTCAACCGGTGGACTATCGCAGGGAAGTCCTCGGCGACCCGAACCAACTGGTGTGCATCGAAGCAGGCCGCACCGACGGCTGGCACAAGTACGCCGGCCCGAACGCGCTTTACATCGGCATCGACCACTTCGGCGCCAGCGCGCCAGCCGAGCGCATCGCGGAAGAGTGGGGCTTCACGCCGGAAAAGGTGGCGGCGCGGATCGGGGCGTGGGAGGCCGGTTAAGTTGAAAAGCTTAAGTCTCGAGAACTGAAGCAAATCAGCTTAAGTGGCCGAATCACAGGAAAAGGCTGGCCCACTTCGCCTTCTCGACGGTCGCAGCGATCCACGAGATGGACATGCCGGCCAGCAAGGCCACGAGAGTGCTCGCGAGCGATCCGACCAGAAAGTACTCCGCGAACGCCCGATCCTCGAGCTCTTTCGCGCGGATCAGGCCTTTTGCCGCCATGAGAAAAGCCAGCGCCTCGTAGCTTCCGGCGGTCACGGCGGCGATGACGATGATGCGCTCCAGGTACCCGATCATGCGGCCATGCTGAACGCGTTTCGCGTCCGGGCCGGGCGCAGGCGGCGGGATGAGAGCGCCTTTTTCGAGCAGGCCGCGAACGACGTAACTGCCGCCGCGCAACGCGTAACAGACGATAGCCATGATCAAAAGCGCCGCCGGGATCGTGTTGGGCGCAGCGCCGATCTCGACGAGAGCGTGCGTGGCCAGGCCGAAATGGCGGACGAGAAAAAGCACGGCGATGAGAATCGGAACGTTGAGGAGCTCCAGTTCGGCGCGATACCGTTTCGGGAGTCGTTGTCTCGACAGGAGCAGAAGGCCTGCGGCCGCGACCATGAACGCCACGACCGGCCATCCCGAAAGTCCCACCGCGGTCCACGTTGCCGCGGAGAGCGCGACCAGGCGGATCAAGGCGAAGGAAACACGCCGGCGTTCCGGACCATCGAGATCGCCGAGAGGAAAGTAATTCGCGAAGCTCCACGCGAAAACCAGGTTCGCGAAGAGTGCGAGATCGGGGCGGTCGAGATTCAACGCTTTCTGCCTTTCGCCTTGAACAGATCCAGCGCCGCCCGGAAACCGTCCTCGGCCTCCGAGAATGCCTGCCAGCCGGCCCCCTTGACACCTTGGGAGATCGCGGACTCGGTGACGCGCCATCGCGAGGCGATGGCCACCTGCGCGTAGCCTTCGCGGCGCAGAGTCAGAATCTTCCGCTGCCCGGGCTTGAGTCGGTTTCGATGGTGGTGCAGGAGTCGCGCGAATCCGTTGAGCACGCGGTCGAGGTCCGCGCCGAATCCTTCGAAGACGCCGCCGAGGAGGTCCTGTTTTCGGGCCCGCTGAATCGCCGCGCGTGCGTGGTGGAAGGCTTTCCCGTCCATTTCCCGCGGCGATTCGCTCAGCGCAGTCGATACCGTGCCGTATCCGAAACCGAGCCGGATGGGAGCATCCCGGTAAAACGTCTCGATGCGCCAGATGACGTCGGGAATCACAGCCGCGTCGCGCAGAACGCCTTCGAACTCGTCGCCGAGGGTGATTCCGAACGGCACGGCGATCACGTCGTGGAAGTCTTCGTTGAGCGCGTCCACCAGCTTTTGCAGGCGGACCTGCGACCGGCGCCGGTGAGGGAGCTCGCGAGAGCTGACGATGTCCGCGATGACGACGATCGATCGCATATTGCAGAGCTTAAGTCGAAAAGCTTAAGTCGTCAAAAGTTAAGCAATTTTGCTTACGTCAGCCTCAGAAGTAATACCGCACCTCCACCACCACCCGCCCGTCCGAGCGCGCCTCCGCTCCCAGCCGCGCCTTTCCGCGCGTGAAAAAGTACGCGGCGGTGACGGCGCGGCCGTGGTCGTAGGTCTCGGCGCGCAGCGACGCGCGTGCGTTGCCGAGCCGGCGGGAGGCCATCACGTAGGCGGTACGCAGCTTCGTGCGGTAGCGCACGCCTTCCACTTCGATGTCCGTGTAGCCGTAGCCGCCCTCGGAAATGAAAATCCAATCGCCGGAAGTGAAATCGAAAGAAGCGATGTCGAAGCGCGTCAGCCAGTTGGCCAGCTCCCCGTACTCGAGCGCGTCCGAGCGGTTGTCGATGTGGATCGCCTGCAGCGTCGTGCGATCGGTTTGAAAGCGGCCGCGCGCGGACCATCCGATGCGGCCGTCGTTTTCCGCGGAGACGGACGTGTAGTACTCAGGGTTGACCGGCACGTGCTCGCCGAGAAGCGTCCAGCGGTCGTGACGTCTCCAGCCGCGGACGGCGGGGAGTGAGCCGAAGGTGTCGTTGCCGCGGAACGCCGTCGCGCCGATGGTCCAGCGCCGGCGCAGCGTGTACGACGCATCGACGCCGATCGGGCGGAGCTCTTCGCCGAGCCACGAGGTCAGCGCGGACGACGAGATCGTGTACGGCGACTCCCAGAGCGCGTCCACGTTTTCGCGCGTTCCGGGCAGGAAGAACGCGCCTTCCATGAATCGGAAGCGATGCTCGCCGCGCTCGAGCTTCTGATCGAGCCACGCTTCGACGACGCCTGCGTGGCCGCGCCGCGAGCCGTCCGAGTTCGTGCGCCCGAGGAGATGCACATGCGCGCCGAGAGTCATCGACGGACGCCAGTCCAGGCCCACCTGCACCTGGCTCGTGACGGCCTCATCTTCGGTCGCCGCGCGCAGCAGCGCGAAGCCGCTCACCTGCGCGTGCAGGGGGAGCGCGAGCATCAGGGCCATCACGATGCGCATTGACGCAATGATCGCATCGATGACACGGTTTCCATCGGACATGGTCCGTTTCCTCCTGGCCCTCATCGTGGCCACACCGCTCCTCGGCGCCACCCTCACCGTCCGCGTCAGCGATGCGCGCGGCCGCGCCGTCAGCGACGCCGTCGTGTATGCGCTGCCCGAGGGGAGACAGCTGCCGCTCGAGAAAAAGACGGCGATGATGGATCAGAAGAACCGCATGTTCATCCCGCACGTGCTGGCCGTGCAGACCGGCACCTCGGTGAATTTTCCGAACAACGACGACGTGCGCCATCACGTCTACTCGTTCTCGCCGGCCAAGACCTTTCAACTTCCGCTGTACAAAGGGACGCCGGCCAATCCCGAGGTCTTCGATCGCGCGGGCGTGGTGACGCTGGGGTGCAACATTCACGATCAGATGAGCGCGTTCATCGTCGTCGTCGACACGCCGTATTTCGCGAAGACGGTGAACGGCGCGGCGGAGCTGGCGGACGTCGATGCCGGACGCTACACGGTACACGTGTGGTATCCCGACATGCGCACCGAGCCGCGGCCGCGGAGCATCGCGGTGACGGCCGGCGAGCGGGTCAGTCTCACGTTCGTCGCCGGACGGCCGAATGTCCGCCCGTAGTTTTCAGGCGCGCCTCCTCTATCTCCTCATCGCCGTGCTCGCGATCGCCGAGACGGGCACGCTCGTCTCGGTGCACTACGCGGGACAGCGCGCCATCAAGCGGACGGTCGACGACGAATTGAGCGTCGGCACGCGCGTGTTCGATCGCGTGCTGGAAATGCGCGCGCGCACGCTGGCCGACCAGTTGCGCGTGCTGGTCAGCGACTTCGCCTTCCGCGACACGATCGCCATCGCCGATCTGAAGACCATCACCTCCGCGCTCGAGAATCACGGCAAGCGCATCGGCGCGGACGTGGTCGTGCTGATCGATCTCGACGGCAACGTGAAGACCGACACGGTGCGCGGACGATGGCAGGGAAAGCCGTTCCCGTTCGCGACGATGTTCCGCCAGGCCGACGACCGCGCCGGGGACGCCTCGGCCACGGTGACGTTCGCCGGGCAGCCGTACCAGTTCGTGATCGTGCCCGTGCTCGCGCCGCGGCCCATCGCGTACATCGCCGCGGGCTTCGCCATCGACGAGCGCGTGCTGGCCGACGTCGCGCGCGTGTCCTCGCTCGACGTTTCGATCTGGACCTCGCCGCCGCGGGGGCGCGCCACCAACCCCGACTTCGCGTCCCTCGTGCATCCGCTGAGGACCGGCGACGGCTCGCGAGTGAACGCGCTGCTGCAGCGATCGCTGGCCGAGGCGCGCAAGCCGTTCACGCTGCTCGAGCAGCAGATCTTCGCGCTGTCGGCGATCGTGCTGATCGCGGCCGTGTTCGCGGCGGTGCTGTTCGCGCGCACCGTCAGCCGTCCGCTGCAGGTGCTGGCCGCAGGCGCAGGGCGCATCGGCCGCGGCGAGTACGAGCAGCCGGTCGTGCTCAAACAGGAGGACGAGCTGGGACAGCTCGCCGGCGCGTTCAACTCCATGCAGTCCGCGATCGCGGCCCGCGAGGAACAGATCATGTTCCAGGCCACGCACGACTCGCTGACCGGCCTGCCGAATCGCAAACTGTTTCTCGATCGCATGGCCGCGGCCATCGCCGCCGCGAAACGCACGCGCGGCACGGCGGGGATGGTGATGATGGACGTCGATCGCTTCAAGGAGATCAACGACACGCTCGGCCATCAGTTCGGCGATCAATTGCTGATCGAGATCGGCCGCCGTCTCACGCAGACCTTTCCCAACGGCACGATCGCCCGCCTCGGCGGCGACGAGTTCGCGGTGCTCATCGACCACGAGCGCGACGTGACCGAGCGCGTGGAGGCCGCGTTCGAGCAGCCCGTGGTCCTGGGCGACGTGTCCATCGACGTCAACGCGTCGCTGGGCATCGCCACGTATCCCGAGCACGCCGACGACGCGGGCACGCTGCTGCGCCGCGCGGACGTGGCCATGTACGACGCGAAGCGCAATCAGAGCGGCGTCGCCGTGTACGACCTCGGGCGCGATGAGCACAGCGTGCGGCGGTTGTCGCTGATGACCGATTTGCGCCAGGCCATCGCCCGCGACGAGCTGGAGCTCTATTTCCAGCCGAAGGTCGACGTGCGCACCGAGCAGGTGCTGCACGCGGAGGCGCTCGTGCGCTGGAACCACACCGCGCACGGCGTGATGCGTCCGGACGAGTTCATCCCGCTCGCCGAGCAGTCGGGCCGCATCGGGCTGATCACGAAATGGGTGATCCGGAAGGCGATCGCGCAATGCGCGGCCTGGCGCGCGGACGGACTCGATCTGACCGTGGCCGTGAATCTCTCCGCGCTCGACCTCTTCGATTCCGAACTGCCCACGTTCATCAGCGGTCTTTTGTCCGAGGCGGGACTGCCCCCGGAAAAGCTTCTGCTCGAGATCACCGAAAGCGCGATCATGAAGGACGCCGCGTACGCGCAGAAAGTGCTGCGCGATCTCAAGCGCCGCGGCATGTGTCTGGCGATCGACGACTTCGGCACCGGCTACTCATCGCTCGCGCACCTGAAGCGTCTTCCCGTCGATGAGCTGAAGATCGACAAGTCGTTCGTGCTCAATCTCAGCGAGAAGGCCAGCGACGATCTCGTGATCGTGCGCTCGACCATCGAGCTCGGTCACAACATGGGACTGACCGTGATCGCGGAAGGCGTGGAGAGCGCGGAAGCGTGGCGCGTGCTCAAGGACCTCGGCTGCGACATGGCCCAGGGCTACTTCATGAGCGCTCCGCTTCCTGCGTCGAAATTTCGCGATTGGGTCTTGCGCGGTCGGTTACGATAATTCGCGGAGGTCGACACCATGGCCAAAGGCAACAACGCGCGCAAAAAAGAAACGAAGAAGCCGAAGAAAGACAAAGCGAAGTAGGGACACGGCACAGGTTGCCGGCGATCGGGGCGGGCTGCGGGCCCGCCCTACGTATAATCTGACCCGCCGATGGCCGACATCCTTACCCGCAACAACGTTCGTGACTTTGGCGCGGGCACGCAGCCCATGCTCTTCGCGCATGGCTTTGGCTGCGATCAGAACATGTGGCGTCTGGTCACGCCCGCGTTCGAGCGCGACTACCGCATCGTGCTGTTCGACTACGTCGGGTCGGGCAAATCCGATCTCTCCGCGTACGACGAGCGCCGCTACTCCACGCTGGACGGATACGCCGACGACGTCCTGGAGATCGTTCACGCGCTCGATCTGCGCGACGTGATCTTCGTCGGACACTCCGTCAGCTCGATGGTCGGCGCGCTGGCCGCGCTCCGCGAGCCGGATCGTTTCGCGAAACTGATCATGATCGGCCCGTCGCCGCGCTACGTGAACGACGGGAGCTACGTCGGCGGCTTCGAGCGCGCCGACCTGGAAGGCCTGCTCGATCTCATGGACCGCAACTTCATCGGCTGGGCGGACTTCCTCGCGCCGGTGATCATGAAGAACGACGACCATCCCGAGCTCACCGCCGAATTGCACGGAAGTTTCTGCTCGACGGATCCGAAGATCGCGCGCCGTTTCGCGGAGGCCACGTTCTTCTCCGACAACCGCGCTGATCTGCCGAACGTGCGCACGCCGTCGCTGGTGCTGCAGTGTTCCGAGGATGCCATCGCGCCGCGCGAGGTGGGCGAGTACGTGTGGCGCAATCTTCCCGACGCCCAGTTCCGCATGATGAAGGCCACCGGCCACTGCCCGCATCTCAGTCATCCCGAGGAGACCATCGAGGCCGTTCGCGAGTATCTGTCGAATGGATCCGCTGCTCGATAGCGCGCCGTGCGGCTTCGTGTCCGTCGCGGACGACGGCACGATCATCGACATCAACACCACGCTTGCATCTCTACTCGGCTACACGCGCGCGGAGCTGCGCGGCTGGCACCTGCAGAAAATCCTTCCGCCGGGCGGCCGCATCTTTTATCAGACGCACGTCTTTCCGATGCTGCGCATGCACGCCATCGTCGAGGAGCTCTATCTTCCGTTGAGCACGCGCGACGGCCAGTCGATCCCCATGCTCATGAACGCCATTCGCCGCGAGCGCGATCGCGCCTTCGTGTCCGACTGCGTGTTCGTGCGCATGATTCAGCGCAACGAGTACGAGTCGCAGCTGCTGCAAGCGCGGCGCCTCGCGGAGCAGGCCAGCGCAGCGAAGGAGAAGTTCCTGTCGATGGTCTCTCACGATCTGCGCACGCCGCTGACGGCGATCACCGGGAACGTGGCGCTCGTCGCCGCGGGCGTGCACGGTCCCGTGACCGAGGAACAGCGCGACGCGTTGCAGCGCGTGCGCAACGCCGCCACCGAATTGCTGCACATGCTGGAAGACATCCTCGGATTCGCGCAGCTGGAATCGGGACGCGTGCCGGTGCGGCCGAAGGACGTCAACGTGCGCGACGCGGTGGCGCGTGCCGAGGTGCTGGTGCGCGTGCTGATGGAGGAGTCGGGGCTGATCTTCGAGGTGGATTGCGACGGCGCGATGGTGCACGCCGATCCGGATCGCCTGCAGCAGGTTCTTCTCAATCTGCTGTCGAACGCGATCAAGTTCACGCCCGGCGGCGGACGCGTGTGCGTACGTTGCGCGATCGATGGCGAACGCGCGCTGATCCGCGTCGAAGACAACGGCATCGGCATTCCCGCCGATCAACTGCAGCGCATCTTCGAGCCGTTCGTGCAACTGGACACTGAGAAGCGCGAGCGCGGTGTGGGACTGGGACTGGCCATCAGTCGCGAGCTGGCCCGCGCGATGGGCGGCGAGCTCACGGCGGAGAGCACGCCCGGCTCGGGCGCCGCGTTCATCCTCGAGTTGCCAGCCAGATGAGGTAGCGCTGCCCCTTCGTGCCGTGCCCGCGCACGCGGATCTCCTCGGCCGTGAATCCCACCTGCTGCAATCGCTTCGTGAAGCGCGGATCGGGATCGGCGGCCCACACGGCGAGAATGCCTTTCGGCCGCAGCGCGGCGTACGCGGACCGCAGGCCGTTCATGCCGTAGAGGCGATCGTTTGTTCTGGATGTGAGTCCGGCCGGACCGTTGTCGACGTCGAGCAGGATGGCGTCGAAGCCGCCTTTTTCGCCGGCAATGACCTGCGCGACGTCCGCTTCGCGGATGGTCACGCGCGGATCGTCGAGCGCTCCGTTCGAGACGTGCGCGAGCGGCCCGCGATGCCACCGCACCACCGCGGGCACGAGCTCCGAGATCATCACTTCACTCTTTGCCGTGACGTTTTTCAGCACGGCCATGAGCGTGTAGCCCATCCCCAATCCGCCGACGAGCACGCGCACGTTGCCGTGCAATCGCGCGCACACCAGGTCCGCCAGCGCATCCTCGGAACCGTGCTCGCGGTTGTTCATCAGCTCGTGATGGCCGATGCGGATCGAGAACTCCCCGCCGCGCCGGAACAGGCGCATGTTCTCCGTTTCGCCGGGGATGACGGTGGTGTCGAGGAGCTCCCACGGGATCACGCGCGCGAAGGTACCATGCGCGCGATGTACGAGCGCTACGTCGCCATCGGCGACTCCACGAGCGAGGGACTGGACGATCCGGATGGCCGCGGCGGCTATCGCGGCTGGGCCAATCGCCTCGCGGCGAAGCTCGCAAGCCTGCAGGGCCGCGTGTGGTACGCGAACCTTGCCGTGCGCGGTCGAACGACGCGGCAGATTCGCGACGAGCAGCTCGAGCGCGCGCTGGCGATGAAGCCGAGTCTCTCCACGTGCGTGGCCGGCACGAACGACGTGCTGCGCCGCCGCTTCGATCCCGTCGTCTTTCACGACGATCTGTACGCGATGCAGAGCGCACTGGTGGGCATCGGCGCGACGGTGCTCACCTTCACGCTGCCCGACCTGACGCCGGTGATGCCGTTCGCGCGCATCCTCGGCAATCGCGTGGCGCTGCTCAACGACGCCATCCGCGCGTCGTGCGCACGCAGCGGCGCGATCCTCTGCGATCTCGCGGCGCATCCGGTGGCCTCGGATCCGCGACTCTGGTCGGACGATCGCCTGCATGCAAACTCGGTCGGTCACGCGCGCATCGCCGAGGCGCTGGCGTTTCATCTCGGGTTGCCGGGAACGTCGGAGTCGTGGCGCGATCCGTTGCCGGACCGGCCCCCGTCGACGCGCATGGACGTCGCGCGCGGCGAGCTGGCGTGGGGCCGCGATCATCTGCTGCCGTGGTTCTGGCGGCATGTGCGCGGCATGTCGTCGGGCGACGGGATCACGTGCAAGTTTCCGGAGCTGACGCTGATCGAGAGGGGTTCGGCGATTTGAAAAGGCGCGGCCCCGGCGGATGCCTTCTCCTGTTCGCGCTGCTCTGCGCGGTCATCGGCGCGGTGCGCGTGTTCTGGTGGGGACCGGGCTCGATCGGATTGCTGCTGGCGCGCCACGCGCCGGAGCGCATCCGCGCCGCGGACCGCGTCTCCATCTACGACACGGTGATCACCGTCGAGCACGATCAGCTCGTGTTCCGACAGTCGCTGTGGAAGCCGCTGCGGCGCGCGCTGCTCGCGGCGCTGGCGCTGGCCGTTCCGCTCTTTCTCTACGCCAAGCGCTGGACGTGGCTCGCGCTCGTCGCCGCGATCGCCGTCTTCGCATGGAGCCGCAACTCCTCGCCGCTCATCGTGCCGCGCAACGGCGCGCGTGTCGTGATTCGGCCGTACGACATCCCGCACGGCGCGACGAAGAACACGTCGCTCTATGACGAGGACGTGCGTTACGAGCTCGCGCTGCCGGAGGGCACGACGCTGCTGCGGTTTCCGTACAACTCGGAACGCGACGCGCAGATCTGGCGGACGCTCGTCGAAGAGAAGCTCCGCCCGTAGAATGCGCGGATGCGCCGACTGCTGCCGCTGCTCCTGTTCGCGCTCACCGCACGCGCCGACTTTCGCGAGTTCTCGAACGTGGCGCGCGATCCGTCGCTCGATTACAAGCTGAAGGTCGCAGCCGAGGCGACGCTGAAGGCTTATCCGAAACTGAAGGCGGAGGATCTCGCGATCAGCATCGTCGACGTGAGCAATCCCGCCGCGATCGCGCGCGGCGACTATCACGGCGACACGCCGTTCTATCCGGCGTCGGTGATCAAGCTCTTTTTCATGGCCGACGTTTTCGCCACGCATAAAGAGAAGATCGGCGACGTGGAGCGCGCGCTGCGCGAGATGATCAGCGTCTCGGACAACGATGCCACGGCGTACCTGGTGGACATCCTCGCGGGCACAACGCCCGGTCCGCCGCTGGAGGGCCGCGCGCTGCGCCGCTACATCGACCGCCGCCGCGCCATCAACGAGCGCTTCCGGCGCCTTGGCTACACGGACAACGTCAGCGCGATGATGAAGCCGTGGAGCTTCGGCCCGTACGGCGTCGACCTGCAGGTCCTCGGCACGAACCGCGAGAACCGCAACAAGCTCACCGCGAATTCGACGGCGTCGCTGCTGCTGTGGATCGTCCGCCGCCGCGCCCCGGGGTCGGAGGCGATGATGAAGTTGCTGGAGCGCCCGCTGTCGCCTTTGCGCGAATCGGAGAACCAGGTCAAGGAGTTCATCGGCGAAGCGCTCCCCGCGGGCTCGCTGCTCTGGTCCAAAGCCGGCTGGACGAACGAAGTCCGCCACGACGCCGCCTACCTCGAGCTCCCGAACGGCAGGAAATACGTGCTGGTGGTCTTCACGCGCGGCACCGCCGACGACGTGACCCTCGTGCCGGCGCTGGGGCGGGCGGTGTTGGGGGAGCTGTGAGTCAGGAGGGCGGGGCCCAGGGATTTTCTTCGAGCCAGCCGATGATCATCGTCACGTCGTCCGTGAAGGTGAGCCGGCGCGCATCGAGTTGCAGGCGCCTGCAGATTCCCGGCCGTTCAGCGCCGAACGCACGGTAGCGTTTCGCAAGCACCGATCCGCTGGGGATGACCTGTTGCTGCGCGACACCGCTCGCGGACAGCCAATTGCGAACGAGCTCGATGGCAACGTTCGGTTTGTCGCCGTGCGCGCGGATGTCCTGCCCGGCGATGTCCGAGATGTACTTCTGGTAACGGTACTGTTCGGAATCGAGAATCACGCAGCGTTTGGCCTGGTGATCCGAGCCGCCGTAAGCCCTCGCGCCGAGAAACAGACCCAGCTCCAGCGGCATGTTGAAGCGCGGCAGATTGGACGATCGGTCGGGTTGCACGCGCGAAATGTCGTGAATGCCCAGCGCGCATTCGCCGATGATGCGGATGATCTTCTGCACGCGCACCTCGCCGGAGTCTTCCACCTCGAGCGCTGACCGCGCGCGAAAGCCACAGTCGTAGACGGCGAACAGCAGCGCGCGAAGAATCGGTCGATACGCGCGATCGAACGGGCAGTTGATGAAGACGTGCCGCTCGTTCGTCATTCCGCTTTCGCGGTTGCTTTGCGGTGCCGCGGTCTCTTCGGCAGTGGCTCGGCGGGCGGGATCTTCCCTTCCGCGCGGAGCTCGCGGATGGCGGCGCGGACCTCCGCCACCGTAACGTGATCGCCTTCCTTGAGCGGCCGGAGCACCTTGCGCACTTTCATCGCCATGCCTTCACGTTAAC
>DATLBM010000195.1:0-3967 GCA_035526885.1 Thermoanaerobaculia bacterium
GTCGTCGCGCGTGGGCCCGCGCTTCCGCCCGAACGAGTCGCTCAAGCGACTGGCCGAGCGCGACGGGAAGTTCTATCAGACGTACGTGCGTGCGTGACCGGCTCCGGCTCTCAGTCCACTGCGGGCTCCCAGTTCACTCCGAGCGCCGTCCAGGAGTCACCGGAGCCTCCGCGCGAGAGCTCCGCTGATCCCTCGACTTTGCTCGGGATGACCTCGACCGAGCGCCGCATCGTCGTCATCCTCGCGCTCTTCTGCGCCGCCACGCGTTTCCTGGCCTTGGCCCGCTCGCTCTGGGATTGGGACGAAGCGCTCTTCACCATGGCCATGGGCGATTACGACGTGACCATGCATCATCCGCATCCGCCGGGCTTTCCCGTGTACATCGGGATGGCGAAACTGCTGCGGTTCGTGATCAGCGACGACTTCCGCGCGCTGCAGGGCGTGAACATGATCGCCGCGGTGCTGCTGTTCCCGGCGATGTTCCTCTTCGCGCGCGAGCTGCGCCTGCGCTTTTCGACGAGCGTCTCCGCGGCGGTGCTGTTCGCGTTCTTCCCCAACGTCTGGTTCTTCGGCGGCGGCGCGTTCAGCGACATCCCTTCCATCGTGCTCGTGCTCTTCGCGGTTGCATTTCTGTTGCGCGGCAGACGTAGCCGCAACGCGTACTTTTTCGGGACGCTGTTGCTCGCGCTGGCGATCGGCATCCGTCCGCAGAATTTTCTGGTCGGACTGGTGCCCGGGGTCCTGGCCACGCGCAAGCGGCGCTGGTGGGAGATTCTGCTCGCGCTGCTGCTCGGGATCGTGATCGTCGGCACAGCGTTCGGCGCCGCCATTCAGGCCACGGGATCGCTGCACGAATACCAGCGCATGGTGCGCGAGCACGGCGACTACATCGCGCGCGTCGACTCGTTCCGCAGCGAGAATCGTCCGCCGCTGTGGCGCATCTTCGACCGCTTCTTCATGAAGCAGTACCAATCCCCGGTTCTGAGCGTGATCGCGTCGCTGTTCGTGCTGATCTCGCTCGTGGGCGCGGTGCGCGAGCGCAGCCGTCCGTTGTTTCTGAACCTGCTGACCTTCGGCGCGTTCGCGATCTTCGCCTGGCTGATGCTGGACCGCTTCTCCATCAGCCGCTTCTCGATCGGGTATCAGCCGATGTTCGCCGTGTTCGTCGCGGACGGCATCGCGCGCGTCGCGAAGAGATGGGAGTGGATGCTCTCCGCCGCCCTGGCCGCGGCCTTCGCGGTCTACACATTCCCTGCGCTGACGCCCGTCCGTACGCAGACGTCACCGTCCATCACCGCCGCGAGCACGGCCGCGCAGCGCGTCGATCCGAAACGCGAACAGCTCTTCGTCGGCCACACGATGATGGTGTTCATGGACCTGCTCGCGCCGCAGTTCCCGTACACGCGCGTCGTCGACGACCGCGCGCTGCCGATGGAGCAGAAAGAGCACTCCTGGCTGCTCGCCGAGATCACCACCACGCGCGATGAAGGTCTGGTCTTCCGCCGCAAGCGCGGCGCACTGTGGAACATCGCCCGGCGCCACTACTTCGACATCAAGCTCGCGCCGCTGCACGACCGCGCGCAGTTCGTCTCCGGCTGGTACGGACCGGAATCGGAGAACACGAATCAGTGGCGCTGGATGAGCAACAAGTCGATCACGATGCTCCCGCCCGCCCGCGGCGAGACGCTCCTCCGCCTCCACCTCGGAATCCCCGGCGAGCTCGTGGATCAGCGTCCCGAGATCACCATCAAAGTGAACGGCCACCGCCTGGACACGATCATCGCCATCAACGACTCGATCGAGCGCGACTACCACGTCGTGCAGCCGGCGCCCGAGGGACAGCCGAACGTGCTGGAGCTGACGATCGACCGGACCATCCCGTCGCACGATCCGCCGCGCGAGTTGGGAATGCGGCTGCGCTATCTCGCGTGGGGACCGGCGTGATAAGAATTGCCCCGCGTTTTGGAGACTTTTGAATGACCATGACCGCTGAAGAACGCCAGGTCGATCTCGTCGACCGGCTTGCGGCGGAGGCCCGCCGCCGTGTCGCCCCCGAGCAGGGCGACAGCATCGAGCACTTCGTGCGCCGCTATTTCGCGCACGTCGCGCCCGACGACGTGATCTACACGAACTTCGACACCCTCCTCGGCGGCGCGCTGTCGCTGTGGGACTTCGGCGCCGACCGCACGCCCGGCACGCCGAAGATCCGCCTCTTCAATCCCAGCGTGGAGCAGAACGGCTGGGGACTCGAGCACACCGTCATGGAGATCGTGAACGACGACATGCCGTTCCTCGTCGACTCCGTGAGCGCCGAGATCAATCGCCGCGACCGCAAGATCCATCTGCTGCTGCATCCCGTCATCCGCGCCACGCGCGACGCGCGCGGGAACCGTCTCGAGATCACCGACACGCGCCATGCGCCCTCCGAGGCCGTGGTCGAGTCGTACATGCACCTGGAGATGGATCAGGAGACCGAGCCCGAGGAGCTCGAGGGTATCCGCGCGTCGCTGGAGAACATCCTGCGCGAGGTGCGCCTCTCGGTCGCCGACTGGCGTGCGATGCGCGCGCGCATGCAGGAGAACGTCGCCGAGCTCGAAACCGCGAAGCTCCCCATGCCTGCCGAGGAAGTGGCCGAGGCGCGCGAGTTCCTGAAGTGGCTCGACGACGGCAACTTCATCTTCCTCGGCCATCGCCGCTACTCGTTCTCCACGAAGGACGACAACGATTTCCTCACGCCCGTCCCGGACACGGGACTGGGCATTCTGCGGGACATCCGCCCGGAATCCGTCGATCGCGGACACGAGCCGCTCTCGCCGGAGTTCAGCGCGTATGCGCGCAAAAAAGATCTGATCATCATCACGAAGGCCAACAGCCGCAGCCTGATTCACAAGCCCGTGCCGATGGACCGCATCGGCATCAAGCGTTACGACGACGCCGGCAATCTCGCCAGCGAGGATCGCTTTCTGGGGCTCTTCACCTCCGCCGCCTACAGCCGCAGCGTGTTCCACATCCCCATGCTTCGGTTGAAAGCGAAGCGCACGCTGGACCGCGCCGGACTCGATCCGCGCTCGCACAACGGCAAGGCCCTGGTGGACATCCTGGAGACCTTTCCGCGCGACGAGTTTTTCCAGATCACCGACGCCGAGCTGTTCGACATCGCGCGCGGAATCCTCCTGCTGCAGGAGCGCCAGCGCGTCGCGCTGTTCGTGCGTCACGACGTGTTCGAGCGCTTCGTCGCGTGCTACGTGTTCGTTCCGCGCGACCGCTACACGCTGGAATTCAAGGATCGCGCGAAGGGCGTGCTCGAAGAGGCGTTCAACGGACGCGACACGCAGATCTTCGATCACGTGACCTCCTCGGCGCTCGCGCGCGGGCTGTTCATCGTGCGCACGACTCCCGGAAGGATCCCCGACGTCGATGTGCGCCGCACTGAGGCGCAGATCGGCGAGGTGGCGCGCACGTGGGGCGATCGCCTGCTCGACGCGCTCTGCTCGCGGCAGGGCGAGGAAGTGGGCATCGATCTTCATCGCCGCTACAAGCGCGCGTTCCCGCTGGCGTACGCGGAACGCTTCTCCGCCGAGGCGGCCCTGTACGACATCGGCCACGTCGAGCACGTGCTGGCCACCGGCGAGCTGGTCGTCGATCTCTATCGCCATCGCGCCGACGAGCGGCAGTTTCACTGCAAGATCATTCACGGCGGCGCGCCGGTGCCGCTGTCCGAGATCATGCCGCGCCTCGAGAACATGGGCCTGAAAGTCCTGGCCGAGGTGCCGTACGAGGTGCGGCCGCTGGGATCGAATCAGATCGTGCGCATCCGCGACTTCAGCCTCGACGCGGAAGGGATGCAGGACGATCTGACGCCCGTCAAAAAGCTGTTCGAAGAAGCATTCATTCGCGTCTGGGAGAAGCACGCGGAGAACGACGGCTTCAATCGCCTCGTCCTCGGCGCGGAACTGGAGTGGCACGA
>DATLBM010000196.1:0-7280 GCA_035526885.1 Thermoanaerobaculia bacterium
GTGCGAGGCACTGGCCGCGGGTGCGCCGCTCGTGCTCTCCGACATCCGCGCGCATCGCGAGCTCGCGGAAGCGGCGATGCTCGTGCCGCCGCACGACGTCGAGGCAACGGCACGCGCGATTCGCGCGATCCTCGCGGAGCGGCCCGTCGCACGCGTCGAGCGCGGCCTGGCACTGGCGCAGCACTGGTCGGTCGAAGCCATGGCGTCGGCGTACGAGGCGGTTTACGTCAAGGCGTTGCGCGCCTGACGCGGGCGCGCGTCTCCGCCCACTCCAGAATCCAAAGGTCGCCGTTCGGCGCGATGGCCACGCCGGTCGGACCCCACGGCGCTGCGCTTCTCGCGACGACGCGCGTCGCACCGCTCGGCGACACGCGCACCACCGCGCGATCCTTGAACGCGGCCACGTACACGTTGCCGGCGCGATCGAACGTCATCCCCATGAGCATCTCGCCGATGCGCGCCACGCGCTCGACTCTCCCGGCGCGCACGCGGCGCAGCTCCACGCCGTCGATGTAGTAGACCTCGCCCGCCGGCGCGACCAGCATCCAGTTCATCGGGCCGCTGCTGACGAGGTTCGACACGCGGCCGGCGCGATCGCGTTTGCGGATCGTGCATCGCCTTGCGGGCGTGCAGTCGATCCAGTAGCGCGCCCCCGCCGCATCGCGGCGCAGCCCCTCGGTGAGAAAGAAGCCGTTCGTCCAGGGGACGACGTTCGTCACGCGGCCGTCGGGCGTGCGCTTGAAGACCCGATGGCGATAGCGATCGCCGCCCAGCCAAGCGACGTCTTCGCCGACGACCGCTCCGTCTTCGAGCACGAGCTCGTGAGCGTGCACGTTCGGCACGGCCACGCTGCGCTGGCCGCGCGGCGTGACCCGCAGAACCTGGGCGAGATCCGAGTAGAACACGTCGCCGTTCGCCGCGATGACGATGCCCGTGCTCGGGTGCGCGAGGGCGGTCGTTGCCTCGAGGCAGAAGAGGATGAGCGCGAGCCGTCGCATCGTGCGATTATCCGCCGCGCGAATGAGGATCGGAATCGACGGCTCCAACCTGCGCTCGGAAGGCACGCGCGCGTACATGGTTCATCTGCTGCGCAACGCGGATCCGCGGCAGCACGGCATCGAGGGCGTCACGCTATGGGCCGGCGCGCAGTTGCTCGACCGCGTGGAACCGCGCCCCTGGCTGGAGCGCGTGCACGTGCCGGCGCTCGACCGCAGCCTTCGCCATCGCACGGCCTGGCAGCTCTTCACGCGCCGCCACGCCGCGTCGTCGTGCGACGTGCTCTTCGCGCCGGGCGCCACGAGGCCCGGCTCATTCCGGCCGTACGTCGCGCTGTGCGTGAACATGCTCCCGTTCGATCCGGCCGAGGCGGCGCGGTATCCGTTGCCGGCGCAGATGCACTATCGCGTGCTGCGCGCGCAGCAGGCGCACGCGTTCCGGGTGTCGGATGTGGTCATCTTCCTGAACGAGTTCGCGCAGCAGCAGATCGGCGCGCCGCGATCGGTGATCATCCCCATCGGCGTCGACGACGCGTTCCGCTGCGCGCCGCGCGACCCGCGTCCGCTGTCCGACTGCTCGCCCGAGGATCCGTTTCGCTTCCTCTACGTGTCCGACGTGCGCGAGTACAAGCATCCGTGGAACGCCGCGCGCGCCGTCGCACAACTGCGTCAGGAAGGGATGCCCGTGACGCTGGACCTCATCGGCGCGAACATCGATCGCGAGGCGGTGCGCAGGCTCGAGGAAACGCTGGCGTCGATCGATCCGAAGGTCGTCCGCATGCACGGCTTCGTACCCAACGCCGCGCTGCCGGAGATCTATCGCGCCGCGGATGCGTACGTCTTCCCGTCGACGTGCGAGAACCAGCCGCTGGCGCTGCTCGAGCCGATGGCCTCCGCACTGCCCATCGCCTCTTCGCGAACGCGCCCCATGCCCGACATCCTCGGCGACGCGGGCTGCTACTTCGACGCGGAGAACGTGGCCTCGATCGCCGATGTGCTCCGCGAGCTCGCGAACGACGTCGCGTTGCGCGCGAAGCTCGCGCGCGATGCGTACGCGCGGGCGCTGGCGTATTCGTGGGAGGAATGCGCGGACAGGACGTTCGCGCTGCTGGCGGAAGTAGGGCGGGCTTCACCCCGCCCTACTTGAAATCACTTCTTCGTGCAGGTGCCCAGCCACTTGGCCGTGTACTTCGACGTCATTTCCTGATCGCCGGTCTTCATCTTCATCGAGCCGGTGTAGCTCTCGTGATCGTCGCTGTAGGTGACTTCGCCGACGGCGGTCATCTTCTCTTTCGGACAGTCCATCGTCCAGGTCACGGTGTTGCCGTCGACTTTGTAATCGCCGACTTTGCAGCTGCTCTTGTTCCGGTCGCTGGGCACGGCTTTCTGCGGATCCTTCAGATCCTCATCGGTCAGGCAGATCTCGAACTTCACCGGCGGCATCTTGAACGGCATGCCCGGGATGTCCATCTGCGTGCTGATGGACCACTTGCCCGGCTTGCCCGGGTGATCGGCGGCGCTGGCGGGGACGACGATCGCGAGCGCGGCAACAGCAGCAAACGCGTACGGCACGAACTTGCGCATCAGGGGACTCTCCTCAGATTTGGGTTTCCGGAATTGTACCTTACGGATTCACCCACCCGGCGAAGTTCATCTGCCCGTTCTCGATCTTGATCATGGCCACGGGCTTGATGGGATTGCGATCGGCGCCCATCGTGATCGTGCCGGACACGCCCTGATACTCCTTCGTGGCCGCGATCTGATCGCGGATCGCTTTCTTGTCCAGACCGTTCGCGCGCTTGGCCGCCTCCGCAAAAATTTTCAGCGCGTCGTAGCCCAGCGCCGCGGTAGCCTCGGGATTCTTGCCGTGGCGCTTGCGGTACTCGTTCACGAACGTCTGCACGACGGGACGCGTGTCGCCGACGAAGTAGTGATCGGAAAAGTACGAGCCCTCGATCGACTTGCCGCCGATCTGGATCACGGCCGGCGAATCCCATCCGTCGCCGCCGACGAGCGGGATGTTCAGCCCGAGGTCGCGCGCCTGAATGGCGATCTGTCCAACCTCGGTATAGAAGCCGGGGATGAACACTGCCTGCGGCTTCGCCGCGCGGATGGTCGTGAGCTGCGGACGGAACTCCGCGTCGCCCCCGCTGTAGCTCTGCTCCGCGACGATCTTTCCGCCCGCGCCTTCTAACTCCTTGCGGAACACGTTCGCCAGTCCGACGGAGTAGTCGTTCTTGCGATCGACGAGAATCGCGGCGTTGTCGAGCTTCAGATTGTTGCGCACGAACGCGGCCAGCGCTTTGCCCTGGTAGGGATCGGTGAAGCAGACGCGGAAGATGAAGTCGCCGCGCTCGGTGACCGCGGGATTGGTCGACGACGGGGAGATCATCGGCACGCCGTTGCTCTGCGCGATGGGCGCGGCCGCGAGCGACTGGTTCGAGGAGTTCTCGCCGATCACGGCGATGACGTCGTCGCGCGTGATGAGCTTTTCCATGACCGAGGCGGCGCTTTCGGCGCGGCCCTGATCGTCTTCGATGACCAGCCGGATCCTGCGGCCGAGGATGCCGCCGGCGGCGTTGATCTCGTCGGCGGCGAGCTTGACGCCGTCCACGGTGGCGGTCCCGAACGCGGCCTGGTCGCCGGTGAGTGCACCGTACACGCCGACTGGAATATCCCCTGTCGTGCCCGCCGTTTGGGCTTCGCGGTCGGGACGGCAGGCCATCAGGATCAGTGTGCCTGCGATCAGGATGCGTAGTAGTTTCACCGTTCTTCTCCTCGGCCGGAGTCTATCGGAATCGAAAGGATTCAAATGAACGCAAACGACATCCGCAAAGGCATGGTCATCATGTTCGAAGGTGATCTGTGCAAGATCATGGAGTTCCGGCATCACACGCCGGGAAACCTCCGGGCCATGGTCCAGGCCAAGCTGCGCAACCTGCGCACGGGCAACCAGTTCGAGCACCGCTTCCGCTCCAACGACGACATCGAACAGGCCTACATCAGCCAGCACGAGATGGAGTACATGTACTCCGACGGCCACGCGCATCACTTCATGAACACGGAGAGCTTCGAGCAGATCGAGATCGGCGACGAAGACCTCGGCGACGCGGCGGCGTGGCTGGAGCCGGGCGTGAAGCTGCAGGTGCAGTTCCACGACGTCAAGCCCATCGGCGTGGAGCTGCCGAAGACGATCCGCGCGCGCATCAAGGAAACGCAGCCGATGGTGAAGGGCGCCACGCAGTCGGCGTCGTACAAGCCGGCCACGCTGGAGAACGGCGTGGTGGTGCAGGTCCCGCCGTTCGTGACGGACGGCGAAGAGATCATCGTCGACCCGAGCGAGAACCGCTACCTCGAGCGCGCCAAGTAGCCCGGCACGATCCGCGAGCGCGCGTGTCGGCTACACTGCGCGCGCGTCATGCCGTCGGTCCACTACCTCTGCCCCAAATGCGAGCAGCGGCTCGCCCGCGAAGCGGGAGAACCGCCGCGCGTTTGCGAGCATTGCGGACACGCGACGCTGGTGGAAGCGCCGCTCGACGCAGTCGAGCGGTGCGCCGCGTGCGGGCACGAGGAGCTGTATTTTCAGAAGGACTTCAACCGCACGACGGGCATCGCTCTGGTCGTGATCGGCGCGGTCTTCGTGCCGTGGACGTGGGGCGCGTCACTCCTCGCCGTGACCATCCTCGACTACATCGTCTGGCGCAAGGTGAAGGACGTGATCGTCTGCTATCAGTGCCAGGCCGTGCACCGCGGGTATCCGTCGAACCCCGCGTTCCAGCCCTTCGATCTGGCGACGCACGACCGGCATGTGTACGGAGCGGCGCCGCCGGGGGCCGAAGAGAAGTCGCATTGAATGTTGCCGGGTTGCCGGTTTCCGGTTGCCGGTGCCTTTGCGACGAGTCGGGAACCGGTGGTTCCGAGCCGGGAACCTCGGGGACCACTACCGGGAACCTCGGGTTCACGGCCGGGAACCGCAAGTTCCGCGTTGGGAAACTCGGGGGACCACGGCCGGGAAACTCAGGTTCCAGCCGGGAAACTCGTGACCACGACCGGGATCCGCAGGAACTGGCGACAGCGCACCGGCAACACGGCAACCGGCAACCGGCAACACGCCGTCAGGCGACCCGCATCTCCGTGCCCGCGTCGAACAGGTGCAGCTTGTCCGGCTGCAGCATCAGCTCGATCGTGTCTCCCGTGCGCGGCATCGAGTGCACGTCGAACGTTGCCACGAAGAGGTCCGCGCCCGCGCGCGTGTGCACCACCGCTTCGTGTCCGATCGGCTCGACGAGCTCCACGACCGCGCGCACCGGCGCGGTGCCGCGCGTGACGTGTTCCGGACGGATGCCGGCGCGCACGCGTCCGTTGGGGTACGCGCGCGGCAGCGGGAGGGAGAACGTCGCGGCCTCGAGGCGATTGCCGTTGATCGTGGCGTCGAAGAAATTCATCGGCGGCGTGCCGATGAACTGTGCGACGAACACGTTCGCCGGGCGGTCGTACACCTCCAGCGGCGTTCCCACCTGCTGGATGCGTCCTTCCTTCATCACGGTGATGCGGTGGCCCATGGTCATCGCCTCGATCTGGTCGTGCGTGACGTAGACGCACGTCGTGCCGAGGCGTTGCTGGAGGCGGGTGATCTCGGCGCGCATCTGCACGCGCAGCTTCGCGTCGAGGTTCGAGAGCGGCTCGTCGAAGAGGAAGACTTTCGGATCGCGCACGATCGCGCGCGCCACCGCCACGCGTTGACGCTGGCCGCCGGAGAGCTGCTTCGGCTTGCGGTCCAGGAGCGCGTCGATGCCGAGCGTCTGCGCGGCTTCGTCGACCTTGCGCTGCATCTCCTCGCGCGGCGTCTTGCGGATCTTCAGTCCGAACTCGATGTTCTGCCGCACGGTCATGTGCGGATAGAGCGCGTAGTTCTGAAAGACCATGGCCACGTCGCGGTCTTTCGGCTCGAGATCGTTGACGACCCGATCGCCGATCAGCACGCGGCCGCCGGAGATCTCTTCCAGTCCCGCGATCATGCGCAGCGCGGTGGACTTGCCGCAGCCCGACGGACCGACCAGCACCATGAACTCGTGGTCCTCGATGTCGAGGTCGAGGCCCTCGATCACCGAGACGGGGCCGTACCGTTTCGCGACGCGATCGAACGTGACGCCTGCCATCGGCAGCGATGTTACACCGGCAGGTGCGCGAGCGCGGACAGCCATCCGCCGAGGACTTCACCGATGATGACCGCCACGACGTCGACGTAGAGGATGCCCGTCGCCGCCATCGTCGAGCGGATCTTCACGGTGCCCCACACCATCGGGAAAAGCGCGAGCGGCCCGAGCAGTCCCCAGCCCGCGCGCATCCAGAAGAAGATGTCCTTGATCACCGGCGGCGGCCACGCCGCGGCGATGACCGTGATCACGACGAGCACTTTCACGATGGCGGCGACGAGCGTGGCCAGCGACAGCCGCTTCAGCGGATCGATGGACATGCCGCGCACGACCAGGTACCAGTGCCCGAGGAGCATGGCCAGGTTGACGCTGCCGAGGAGTGCGATGGAGGCGAGCGCGCCGGCGATGCTCCACGCGAAGTGCGACGGGCGCACGGCGGCGTGATACGCGAGCACCGCGGCCACGAGGTAGGCGATGCCGAGGAGCGCAGCGCTGCCGCGGAAGACGAGGCGCTTCGGATAGCGCAACACGAGATAGACGACGACGGTGAGTGCGGCGATCGCGGCGTCGGCGGATGCGAGATCGCGACGACCAGCCATCGCGTGCGCCACCGCGGCGCAGATCGCCAGCACGCCGCCGATGATGAAGATCATCCGATAGAACTTCACGCCCGCGTTGCGGCGTCCGACGAGAGGAAGAAAGAGGTAGAGGCCCGCGGCGGCGTCGATCAGGAAGAGAGCGAGGAGCATGCGACGGCGCGCATGGTATCGCGCCGCGCGATCATCAAGTCCATGCGCAGATCCGTCAACTCCTCGAGCAGCGCGGCCGCGGTCTGCGTGCGTTCATACACGCTCTTGCGGATCGCGCGCTCGACGATGCCGTGCAGCGGCGCGGGCACGGTGAACGGCAGCGGCGGCGCCGCGCCCTCGACGATCAGCGCGAGGACGTCCATCGCCGTCGCGCCGTCGAACGGCGGATAGCCGGCCAGCATCTCGAAGAGCACGACGCCGAGGGAGTAGATGTCCGAGCGCGTGTCGATGATGGCCTCGCCGCGCACCTGCTCCGGCGAGAGGTAGAAGAGCGTGCCGATCTGCGAGCGGCGGAGCGGGTCCGTGCCGTCGCCGCCGCC
>DATLBM010000197.1:0-12650 GCA_035526885.1 Thermoanaerobaculia bacterium
CCCGACGCCGAAACGCTCCGCGCCGCAGCAACCGCCATCGAAGAAGTGCACGCGCACGGCCGCGTCCTGGTCTGCTGCGCCCTCGGCTACTCGCGCAGCGCCGCCGCCGTAGCCGCGTGGCTGCTGATGACCAGGCGCGCCGCATCGGCCGAGGAAGCCGCGGCCATCGTGCGGCGCGCGCGGCCGTACGTCGTGCTCGGCCCCACGCATCTGCGCGCGCTGGCGAGCCTCGCATGAACGCCGAAGTGAAGCTCACCGCGCGAATGCTGCGCGCGGCGGCGTTTCTGCCGTGGCTCAGCGCGGCGCTGACCATTCTCGCCGCGGCGTCGCTCGTCTTCCGCTGCGGCGGCATCCCCGCGATGGTGGCGATTCTCCTCGGCGCGCTCGCGTGTTTCTACGGATGGCGCATTGCCCTCGACGCGTGGCTCTTCGGGGACATCCTGTCCGGAGCGCTGACGACCGAGGAGTTGGATGCGTCGCTGAACCGTGTCACCCCGAGCGCACTCGAGGGGCCTCCTGCATCGAGCGAGGCAGGGGGTGCCGCGACTTCGCTCGGCATGACACCGCGGCCACCGCGGCCATGGTCCGAGCGCTGCCGCGGCGCGCGCATGCTCATCGTCAAGGGCGCGACGCTCACGCTGTTGCAGCTCGTCGCGCTCGCTCTCGTGCGATCATGCACGCACTGACGTCATGAACGCGGGCGCGCTCGACAACCCGGTCTTTCGCGGCTACCTGATCGTGCTCGCGGCGCTTCTGGTCGTGGCCGGCGCGCTCATCGCGCTGCTGCGTTTCGTCTTCAGGAAGAACGTCACGCACGCGTGGCACGCCTACCGCGGCTGGCTGATCATGATCCCCGTGATCATGGTCGCGCTCTTCCTCGGGCGCGAGGCCACGATCATCTTCTTCACGCTCCTGGGCCTCGCGGCATTCACCGAGTTCGCCCGCGCGACCGGTCTCTATCGCGACTGGTGGATGACCGGCGTGGTCCTCCTCGGCATCATCGCCGTGGGCGTGCTCTCGCTCATGCGCGATCCCGGCGAGGGTACGCTCGGCTGGTACGGCATGCTCATGGCGCTGCCGGTGTACGTCGTGGCGGCGATCCTGATGGTGCCGATCTTCCGCGACGAAGCGAAAGGCCAGCTGCAGCACATCGCCCTCGGCCTGCTCGGCTTCATCTACATCGGCTGGATGTTCGGCCACCTGGCGTTCCTCGCCAACGCTGCCAACGCGTACAACTACATCCTCTATCTCTTGTTCGCGGTGCCGGTGTGCGACGTGGCGGCGTTCACCTTCGGCCGCTTCTTCGGCAAGCGCAAATTCCGTCCGAACATTTCTCCGAACAAGACCTGGGCCGGCGCACTCGGAGCGTTCACGGTGTCGATGCTGATGCCGTGGGCGCTGCGCTTCTCGCTGCCCGGCTTCACGCCGCGCGATCTCATTCTGACCGGCGTGATCGTCGGCATCGGCAGCCAGCTCGGCGATCTCTCCATCAGCGTCATCAAGCGCGACATCGGCATCAAGGACATGGGCACGCTGATCCAGGGCCACGGCGGCATTCTCGATCGCGTGGACAGCCTGATTTACGTGGCGCCGCTGTTCTTCCACATGCTGCGCTGGTTTCACGGACTGTGACGATGGACTCGTGGAGCTACCAGCCGACCGAGGATTTCGACAAGGGGCCGATCGAGCGGCTGAAGAGCTTTCCGCGGCATCCTGATCTGCTGGTTTACACGCTGCGGCTGTTCACGAACTTCGTCATCCGCGCGGCGATGAAGATCTGGCATCGGCTGGAGATCGTCGGCGAGCTGCCGCGCGAAGGCTCGTTCGTGGTCGTGGCAAACCACTCCAGTCATCTCGATGCCGCGGCGATCCTCTCCGCCGTGCCGCTGAAGAAAGTGCATCGCGCCTTTCCCGCGGCGGCCGCGGACTACTTTTTCACGAACCTCCCGGCGCTGGCGTTTTCCGCGATCGTCATCAACGCGATGCCGTTCGATCGCAAGGAAAACCCGAAGCAATCACTCGCGTTGTGCCGGCAACTGCTCGATGCGCCGGGCCACATCCTCGTGCTGTTCCCCGAGGGAACGCGCACGGTGGATGGAACGCTGGGGCGATTCAAAGCGGGCATCGGATTCCTCACCGCGGGCACGGACTTTCCGGTCGTTCCGTGCTATCTCGAGGGCGCGTATCGCGCGTGGCCGAAAGGGAAATGGATCCCGCGCCCTCGCAAGCTGCGCCTGATCATCGGCGAGCCGCTGACGTTCCGCGATCGCACGCCGGTGAAGGACGATGCGATCGCGATCGCGGACGCGTTGCGGGAGCGCGTCGCCGCGCTGATGGAACGGCGCTGAGCGCGGCTCACTCGCGCGCCGCGCTCTCCACCCGTCCATCCGGCATCCGGATCTTCATCGACTGGACCGCGCCTTTGTCGTCGCGCTCGAACGTGACCGTCACGTCGCCGTTGAGACTGAACTGATCGGGTGCCGTCTGGCGGAGCGGGCCGCCGCTGCCGCCCGTGCGCTGAAACCAGAGAGCGCCCTCGCGCAGGCTCACTTCGCGCACGCCGTACTTGCCGATGTACTCCGCCGCTTTCTCCGGCGCTTTCGGCGGATCCAGTTTCAGCAACGCCGAACGAATGGCGCGTTTCTGCGTCTCGCTCGTCGTCGTTTTCGATTCGAGGCTGCGCAGCGCGGCGGCGTGCGCGACATCGAGCGCTTTCGCGGCGTCCGTCGGGATGTCCGGCTGCACGCCGACGGCTTCCCATCCCTTGCCCGTTTTCGGATGCGAGGCCGTGCCCGCCGACACCGAGAACGCCAGCCCCAGGCCGACGTCAATGAGCATGTTGTTGAAACCCCCGCCGCCGCTGCGTTCGCCGACCGTTTTCGCGCGGCCCCACTGCTGCAGCGTGAACGCGAATGCCTCGCACGCCGAGCCGGTGCGCGCGGTGAGCACGTAGACGTCCGCGTCCGGCATGCGCTTGCCCGGCACGTCCACCGTCGTGCTCTCCCACTTCCGATCCGAGGGGCGGTGGTAGTGATTCATGAGCACGCGCTTTTCCGGTCCGAAAAAGTAGCTGGCCAGATGCGCGACGGTTTCCGGATTGCCGCCCGGGCAATCGCGCACGTCCACGATCATCGCGTCCGAGTTCTCGAGGAACGCCATGGCCTTCGTCAGTGCGGCGCGTGTCTCGTCGGCAGGAAAGAATCCGTTCACCTTCAGGTAGCCGACGTTGCCGTCCAGCACCTGCGCCGACACCACGCCGTAGTTGGCGATGCGCATGCCCTCGCGCTCGTAGTCGCGCATGGGCGGACGCTGCGCCGTTCCCGCGCGCAGCTCCGCGCGCTGTTGCTCCCAGGCCTCGACCGTGAGCGCGGGACGCGAAGCCTCGCGCGGATTGAAGCGCACGTTCAGATGCCGGTCGTTCGCAGACGCGAGCTCGCGGTTCAGCGCCTCGGTGAGCTGCAGCGCGGTCGTCGCCGCATCGAACTTCCCGCTGTCGAACGCCGCCTGCAACTGCTTCGCGAGCGCCTCTCCTTTCTCGGGGATGACGTACATCGTGCGCAGGAGGTGCGGCATCGTCTTGCCGAGGATCCGGCGCTCTTCGGAGGTGATGGGGCGGTCCTGGGCGAGGGCCGAAAACGACAGCAACAGCAGCAGCAGCGCGAGCGTCTTCTTCATTTCGTTCTCCGTGCGCGGAAGCGCAATCCGTCGATGAGCAGTGCGGCGATGTGCGTGACCCGCTCCTCCACGACGTCGCGGCGTCCGAGCTGTTTCACCGTGAGCGATCCGGGGAGCAGTGCGTTGGTGGCCAGGAGCATGGCGCGCGCGGTGGCGCCGGCGTCGACGACGGGAAAGCCTTCGCTGACGACGGCCGCCAGCGCGCGCGCCTCGATGGCGAAGTGTTTCTCGCGGCGCGCATACAAATCTGCGCGGATGGAGGCCAGCATCTCGTCCATGCTCGTCGCGTACGGCTTGGCGTAATCGAAGCGGTACAGCACGCGCGTGAGCAGCATCTGCCGCAGCTTCGCCGCGGCATCGAGATCCGAAGCGGCGATGCGTTCGAGCTCGGCGCCGAGACGCTCGACCATGCGGTCGAGGCGCGAGAGAACCACTTCCTTCTTGCTGGGGAAGTGCAGATAGAGCGTGCCTTTGGCCACGCCGACCTCGCGCGCCACGTCGTCCATGGTCATCTTGGCGTAGCCGAACCGCGCCAGCAGCGTGCCCGCAGCGTCGAGAATCAGGTCGCGGATGTCTTCGCGTACGGCGATGGCGTTTCTCATTTGTCGTGACTCATGACCAAAATCGCATTCTGGTCATAAGAACGCACGACTGGCCGGATGGTTCCAGGAATCTCATGAGCCCGCACATGGCTCGGTGATTGCTGACGCAGCCGGACGGGGCCTTGGCGGCGAATGTGGAAGAACAACAACCTCTCCATCGTCATCTTCGTGCTGTTCGTGCTCTGCCTGGTCGGGCACTCGATCTCGGGCTGGAAGGTCTACAACGACGAGCAGCGCGAGCACGGCGGGGACGAAGTCGGCTTCTACGAATTCCTCGGCACGAGTGAATTCGGCGAGACCATCTTCGAGAACTGGGAGAGCGAGTTTCTGCAGATGGCGGCCTACGTCATCCTGACCGTGTTCCTCGTCCAGCGCGGCTCTTCCGAGTCGAAGAAGCACGACGGCACCGATGAAGTCGAGGAAGATCCGGAGAAGCACCGCAACGATCCGAAGGCGCCCGGGCCCGTGCGCCGGGGCGGCTGGCAGCTCGCGCTCTACAAGTGGTCGCTGAGCCTTGCCTTCGTCGTGCTCTTCTTCATCTCGTTCATCGGACACGCCATCGAGGGCGCGCACAAGTTCAACGAGGAAGAGACCCAGCACCGCAGCGGCCAGCACGTCACCGCGATCGGATATCTGGGGCAGCCGCAGTTCTGGTACGAGTCGTTTCAGAACTGGCAGAGCGAGTTCCTGGCCGTGCTGGCCATCGTGGTGCTCTCGATCTGGTTGCGGCAGTGGGGCTCGCCCGAGTCGAAGCCCGTGCACGCGCCGCACGACGACACGGGGAGCGGATGATGTCCTCCCCGAGCGCAGTCGAGGGACCTCCTGCGCACGTGCGCCGCAGGTCGGCAGGAGGGCCCTCGACTACGCTCGGGGTGACAAGCCGCGATCTCAGAACCGGAACTTGATGCCGCCCGCGATGATCAGCGGGTTGACGTCGATCCCTTCGTCATCGCCTTCGCCGCGGGCCTCGTACGCGATGTACTTGCCGTCGAGGAAGATGCCGAAGCTGCGGCCGATGTTGAGGTCGATGCCGGCGTTGGCCAGGAACTCGACTTCATTCTCGAGGTCCGCATCCTCGAGCTCATTCTGATCGATCGAGCCCGCCTGGCCGCTGATGTACGCCACGCCACCGCCGATGTACGGGCTGAGGATCTTGCCCTTCAGGAAGTGCAGCTGCGCGGTGGCCGACAGGATGTCCAGGTCGAGATCGCCGACCTGATCGGAGATGTCGCCGGCCGAGACGGTCAGATCCGCGCCCAGACGCTGATAGGCGAGCTCGGTCGAGAAGGCGTTCGTCCAGTAGCGGTTGTACGACGCGCCGACGCCCATGTTCTCGTCGAACTCGACGTCGAAGATGTCGCCCGCGTCATTGATCTCGCTGTCGTCGAGCTGCGAGGTGGAGATGAACACGCCGATTTCATTGCTCTGTGCGAGCGCGGGAAGAGAAACGAAGAGCAGGAGAAGAGAGAGAGGGAGAAGGATCCGTTTCATGGTGGCAGCGCGTCGTTGCCAGAGCGATGCCGGGTCAACCGGTGTCATCCTGAGCCCCGCAGAGGGCGAAGGACCTTCCAACGCGCCACGGGGAAGGTCCCTCGACTCCGCTGCGCTCCGCTCGGGATGACACGGTCGGTGTCATCCTGAGCCGCCGGAGTCCCGCAGGGACGGAGGACGGTCGAAGGACCTTCTCCGTTGCGTGTTGGAAGGTCCCTCGACTCCGCTGCGCTCCGCTCGGGATGACACGGCGCTCATCTTCAGCACTTCCGAGATCGCCAGCAACACAGCGCCCGGCGCGTAGTTCACGTTGATCGTGCCGTTGTCGCTGCGGATGTTGCCGCAGTTCGGACCGATGTCCGGCGGCTGGATGCCGGTGACGTCGCCTTCGCGATCGACGCGGCGCAGGAGCGTTCCCAGCGCGCGCTGAATCGCGGGCTCGTAGACGGAGCGCTCCAGCCAGCCGTCGTTCACGCCGCGCGCGAGGAAGAACGTCAGCAGCGCGGTGCCCGAGGTTTCGGCCACGTCGCATTCGCCGGGCTTGGAGAGATAGGCGCTCCATCCGCCATCCGGAAGTTGTCGCGCGAGCAGCGACTGCGCCGCCGCGCGCAGCATCGCGTGATGCTCGGGCGCGTCGAGCGACTCCGACGCGCGCGCCAGCGCGATCAACGCCCAGCCGTTGCCGCGCGCCCAGAAGAACTCCGGCGTCGACGAGGTGTCGTGACGGAACAGCGCCGCCTCTTCATCCCACAGCAGCGGCACGTACGCGTCGATCCACTCGTTCGCCAGCTCGCGCGCGAGCGCATTCGCGGGCAGCCCGTCATGCGTCGAGCCGTACATCGCCAGCCACGGCAGCACCATGTACAAGTCGTCCTGCCACAGCCGCGCGCCGTAGCCGCCGGACGTCCACCACGGATCGCGCGGCGCGGCGTTCGCGGGCGTCGCGCGCATGGCGTGCTGCGCGAAGCTCATCGGACCGGCCAGCGTGGCCAGCAATCTCTCGCGGCGCGGATCAGACGGCGGCAGCACGCGATAGAGATCGAGCGCCGCCTGCGCGAACGCGGTGCCGTCGCCCCACCAAACCGTTTCGATGGGATCGTCGCTCTCGAGGATCACCGCCGCCGCGCGATCGATGTAGCGATCGCCGCTGCCCGCGTGGCGCAGATTCATCTGTTCGCCGAGGAGGATCAGTCCGTCGAAGTAGACGGCGTTCTCCCAGTGCAGGCGCGGGTGGAAGGTCCACGTCACGCGATCGGCGACCCGGCCCGCGACGATCGTGAGCGCGTCCGGCGTCAGCGTTGCGGATTGCTGGACCGCGCGTCTTCGCGGCGCGGCGGACATGGGAACGGAAACGACGAGAGCGAGCACAACGAGGAACCGGGGCACGATCGGCAAGAACAAGCGGTGCCGGGTCTAGAATCCCTTATGGCTCCCCGCCCTTCCGCCCTTGCCGATCTGTCCCTGCCTCGCCGCACGCAGTTCTTTCGCTCGCCCGTCGACTGGCGCAACGAGGTGCTGTACTTCCTCCTCGCCGATCGCTTCAGCGACGGGCGTGAGGATCAGCGTCCGCTGCTCGACCGCGCGAATCGCGCCGCGGCGCGTCCCGGCAACTGGCGCTGGGATCGCTGGGCGGAATCGGGCCGCGACCGATGGCAGGGCGGCACCATCGCCGGCGTCGCATCGAAGCTCGAGTATCTCGAAGGCCTCGGCATCACCGCCATCTGGCTCAGCCCCATCTTCAAGCAGCGCGGGCATCTCGACACGTACCATGGCTACGGCATCCAGGACTTTCTCGAAGTCGATCCGCGCTTCGGCACGCGCGACGATCTGATCGCGCTGGTGAAGAACGCGCATCAACGCGGCATTCGCGTGATCCTCGACATCATCTTCAATCACAGCGGCTCGAACTGGATCTATCCGAACGGCGTGCGCAAGGCGCCGTACCTCGCGACGTCGCGCTATCCCTTCGGCAACTTTCTCGATGCGAACGGCAACGCCGCCGACGCCATCGCAAACGACGACGACGGCGTGTGGCCGCGCGAGCTGCAGGACCCCGACACCTATACCCGCGCCGGCTCCGGCAACCTCGGCGCGGGCAACATCGACGATCCGGCCGCGGAGCACAAGCGCACCGACTTCGAGGATCTGCGCGACTTCAACCTCGGCGGCCCTCACGTCCTCGATCATCTGGCGCGTTGTTACCAGTACTGGATCGGCCTCACCGACTGCGACGGCTTTCGCATCGACACGCTCAAGCACGTTTCGTTCGACGAGGCCCGCAACTTCTGCGGAGCGATCAAAGAATTCGCGGCCAACCTCGGCAAGGAGAACTTCTTCCTGGTCGGCGAGATCGCCGGCGGCGACTTCGGTGAGGACCGCTACCTCGACGTGCTCGATCGCAATCTCAACGCGGCGCTGGACATCGGGGAGATGCGCCTGGCACTGACCGGCGTGGCCAGGGGCCTGACCCATCCGCGCGCGTATTTCGACGGCTTCGATCCCGGCAACGCCTCGATGGGATCGCATCGCAACCTCGGCAATCGCCACGTGTCGATCCTCGACGATCACGATCACGTCTTCGGCGCGAAAGTGCGTTTCTCTTCCGATGCGCCGGGCGATGCGCAGGTCGCCGCCGCCGTCGCCATCCAGCTCTTTTCGCTGGGCATCCCGTGCATCTACTACGGCACCGAGCAGGCCTTCGCGGGGCCGGAAGCGAGCGAGCGGCAGTTCCTGCCGAACTACGGCGGCAGCGACGTCTATCTGCGCGAGGCGATGTTCGGCCCTGAGCATCCGCGCGCCGCGGGCCGCGCGGGACTGCAATCGGTCGACGCGAATCTACCGGGCTTCGGACCGTTCGGCACCGCGGGACAGCACTGCTTCGACGCGCAGCATCCGGCGTATCGGCGCATCGCGGAGATGAACGCGCTGCGCAAACGATTGCCCGTGCTGCGTCACGGACGGCAGTACCTGCGGCAGACGTCCTTCCTCGGGCGTCCGTTCGCGTTCTACGGACCGGGCGAGATCGCGGCCTGGTCGCGCGTTCTCGATGACGAGGAAGCGCTGATCGTCATCAACCTGCACGGCACCGAACGGCGCGGCGCGGAGGTGCTCGTCGACGCGACGCTGAATGCCGAGGGAAGTGCGATGAACATCGCGCTGGGCGGCACGGGATCGGTGCCCGTGCGCCGCCGCGGCGACATTCACTTCGTCGACGTCGGTCTGCTGGATCCGTCGCAGGTGCTGGTGTTGACGAGGCCGTAGTTGGCGGGACCGCTGTATGTGCTGTCGGGACTCGGTGCAGATGAGCGCCTGTTCGCGCCGCAACGCGCGGCGCGCGACGTGCGCGGCATCGAGCTCGTCTCACCGGCTCCGCGCGAGCCGCTCGCCGGCTATGCTGCGAGGCTCGCAGGCACGCTCGACCTCCCGCGCGAATTCGATCTCGCGGGCGCGTCGTTCGGCGGCATGATCGCGCTGGAGCTCGCGCGTCACGTCTCGCCGCGCCGCGTCTACCTCCTCGGCAGTTGCCGCTCGCCGGCTTCGATCTCTCCGATGCTGCGGGCGCTTCACCGGTTTGCGTTCCGTCCGCCGCGATTCACGCATGCGCTCATTGCCCGATACTTTGGCGCGACGTCGTCCGATCACGTCGAGCTCTTTTCCGGGATGCTCGCCGCCACACCGCCCGCCTTCTTCGACTGGGCCGTGCGGGCGATCTTCACGTGGCGGGGCGTTGCACATCTGCCGATGCCCGTCGTGCACGTGCACGGCGATCGCGATCGCCTGATTCCGCTCGCCCGCGTCTGGCCCGATCACGTGATCGCCGGCGCTGGGCACCTGTTGACACTCACGCACGCGGCCGAGGTGAATGCGTTGCTGTGACTCCGTCACAACTGGGGGCCGTCAGTCCGTGTACCATGCGCGCGAGAGATTCGCACATGAACATCACGCCGGAAATCGGGGGCGCCCTGCGCACTGCGCGTCAGGCGCGGCGGCTGTCGCTCAGCGACGTCTCCGCGAAGGCGGGGCTGAGCGTGGCCACGCTGTCACGCATCGAGACGGGCAAGCAGAACTTCGACGTGACGCTTCTGCTTACCATCGCGGCGATCCTGCACATCAATCCATCCGAGCTGCTCGATGCAAATAGCGGCGGGAAGCATTCGCCGAGCGCGCTGGCCGAGGAGCTGGCCATGCTGTCGGCGGCCGAGCGCGCGAAAGTGGTGGCGACGGCGCTCAAACAGGCCAGGCAGGACGGATCGCGCGAGGCCCTCCACGTTCGCGTGGAGAGCCTCCTGACGACGCTGGACCTGATTCGCGAAGAGCTCCTGCAGGTCCGCCGCGACATGCGTCGCGGACGCTAGCACCGGCACGGCCGGCAGCGCTGATTGGCCAAGCCTCTCAACGCCGCATCACGAATTCGGCGCGGCAGCCCGCGGTCACCCAGATGCCGTTGCTGTCGTAACCGTACGTCTTGTTCAGCACGCACGGCGCGTCGCTGACCTGGCGCACGACGGCGATGCCCATGCTCGTGTCGACCGCGCACACGGAGCGCGTGTTGTTCTTCGACTCGCAGAAGACGCGCGAGTCCATGCGCTCGTTGCTGGCGTTCCCGCCGCCGAGGGCGAACTCGCCGCGGCAGCCGTTGGTGACCCAGATGCCGTTGCCGTCGACGCCCCACGTGCTGTTGAACACGCAGTTGCTGTCGCTGGTCTGACGAAGCAGGCGCACGCCGTTCATCGTCGACACCGCGCAATGATTGCGGCGTCCATCGATCGACTCGCACATCATCGTCGGCACGCGTTCCTCGGAAGGCATCGCGACGACCTGCGGCGCGGACTGCTGCACGATCACGGGCTGCTGGTGAATGATGACGGGCTCCGTCACGACCATCGTCGGCGCGGCGGCGACGACGAACGGCGTTTCGGTGACGTTCTCGCCGAGGGTGAACTCGCCGCGGCAGCCTTTGTCGACCCAGATGCCGTCCTTGTCATAGCCCCACGAGTTGTTGCGGGTGCAGTCGTTCTGGCTGATCTGGCGGACGAGCGTGACGCCCCAGCGCGTGTCCGTGCGGCAGTGGCTGCGCGTGTTGTTCTTCGACTCGCAGAAGATCGTCGCGGGCTTGGTCGTGCTCGCGGAGGTCATGGTGGTGACGGTGGCGCGGGCGGTGGCGGGACGGATGGCGAACTCGGCGCGGCAGCCGTTCTGCACCCAGATGCCGTTGGAGTCCCAGCCCCAGTCGCGGCCGAAGTCGCACTTGGAGTCGCTGATGCGGCGCACGAGACGCACGCCTTCGGAGGTGTCGGCGAAGCAGAGGCCGGGCTCGCCGTTGAGCGACTCGCAGGTGAGCGTGGCGCGCTCGGTGAAGTTGAACTCGGCGCGGCAGCCTTCCTTCACCCAGATTTTCCCGTCGTTGTAACCCCAGGTAGTGCCGTAAATGCAGTTCTTGTCGCTGAGCTTCTGCGAGAGCGTGACGAAGCCTGTGCCGACCTTGCAGTCCTGCATGCGGTTGTCGATGGACTCGCAGCGAACGGTGGTCTGCGCCAATGCGCCCGTCGCGGCGGCGACGAGCAGGATGAGCAGTAACTTACGCATGGTTTCCTCCATTTGTTTCAGGAAGGTGCAATGCGCAAGTGGTACCAATAACTGTGTTGGCTTCGTGGGGATCGACGCGCGGAGCGCACTCAGCCGCGCACGCGTGCAGCAAACAATTTTCGGCCCCAACTCCGCGTCAGTGAAGGGACCGTCGCTGTTCGACGCTTCTCTTGCGAACGAGTTCCAGATCCAATTCGGACGATTCGGTGATATCCGCCTTGAGCACCTTGCGCATCTGATCCAGTGCGTGCTGGTTCTCCTCGACCGTGTTCGACACCACGCAATCCGCCGGAACGAGCACGTTCAGGTCCCTCATGTACGCGTCGTTCGCGCTGAAGAGAATGCAGATGTTGCCTGCTACGCCCGTCAGGATGACCGTGCGAGCGCCGAGATAGGTGAGAAGCGTATCCAACGTGGTGGCGAAGAAAGCGGAGTGCTTCGGCTTGAGGACGAAGTAGTCGTCATCATCGGGTTGAAGGATCCGCGCCACGTCCTCGCCTCGAACTCCGTCTTCGAGACAATGTTGGACGACACGCCTGAAGTCCGATTGCCAGCGGCCGAAGTTGTCGTTCACGTAGATGGTTGGAATTCCGGCGCTCTTGGCGCGCCGCTTCAGGTCGGCGATGCGACGCGCCATCGGCACCGCCTGCTCGACCAGAGCTTCGGCACCTTCGAACTCCATATCGTTGATCACATCGATCAGCAGAAGAGCAACGGAGGAGTTTTCGGGGACGCTTCCGTGAAGATCCTCGTTGTTTGCCGGCACCTGTCACAGCAAAGCACGCCTCGCGCCACCCCGCGGCCCGCACCGTCAGTGGCCCTGGCCGCGGCGCGAGAGCACAGCCGGTGCGCGACGCACCGCGCTGGGCACCCAGGCGGCTTGTGATGCATACACGATATCAGCGGGCGCTCCGCACCCTATTGATAAGACGCGCATGGAGGTCAACGCAACGGCTCCTTTGGGGCGACGCAAAACGACACCTTAGGAGTCGGCTCAACGCCTCCCCGCCTCGGATCACTCAGTCAGCTGCGCGGGGCCCGCGTGCCGAAGCCGGTGCGCGGCGGTAGCGACGTTGCGCGACGCGGACCGCGCGCAACAATGCCGGCGGGTGCCGCCCTCCGAATTGGAGTTGCACGAGGGGCTTCAGCGGCTTCAGCGCCGGACCGAAGCCGGGGCGCGTCAGGTTCACACGCAAGTTGGGCGGCCGCTACAGAATTTGCCAATAGCGTTTCGTACTGCTCATGCGGGCCAATCCAGGAACCAAACAATGGTGTGATTAGGCTCAAGTAGACCTA
>DATLBM010000198.1:0-5983 GCA_035526885.1 Thermoanaerobaculia bacterium
TGCCGGTTGCTGTGTTCCCTGTGCTGCTCGCGTTGAGAGCCATGCATCGCCAGCAACCAGCAACCAGCAACCGGCAACAGCCGGAGGCCCGCGATGAGCCGCAAGCTCTCGTTCGACTCCTGGCTCTTCGCCATCGCCACGATCATCGTCCTGCTGGGCATGGTCATGATCTACAGCGCCTCGGCCATGATCGCCACGCAGCGCTTCGGTCACAGCTCGTCCTACTTTCTCATTCGCCAGGGCGTGTTCCTCGGCGCGGGCGCGCTGCTCATGTTTTTCCTGATGCACGTCAATCCCGCGTTGCTGCAGGACCGCCGCATTCAGTACGGCGCGCTGGCGATGGTGGCGCTGGGATTGATCGTCGCGTTGTTCCAGGCGCCCATCAACGGCACGCATCGCTGGATCGATCTGCCGTACTTCAACCTGCAGCCGTCCGAGTTCGCGAAGCCCGCCATGATTCTCTTTCTGGCTTCGTATCTCGCGCGGCGCGAGGACCGCATCAACGATCTGACCGGCACACTGCTGCCGGTCGGCTTCATCCTCGCTCTATTCGCCGGCCTGATTCTTCTCGGCCGCGACTTCGGCACCGCCACGACGCTGGTGCTCGTGGCCTGCGCGATGATCTTCGCCGCGGGGCTGTCGTGGAACTACATCGCCGGCGCCTCTCTCGCGCTGATCCCGGCGATCCTGTACTTCGCGGGCAGCGCGGCGTACCGGCGCGAGCGGCTGCTGACGTTTCTGAATCCCGAGGCGGACCCGTTGGGGAAAGGGTTCCAGCCGATGCAGTCGCTGATTGCGTTGGGCACCGGCGGGTTGAATGGACTGGGCATCGGCAACGGGAGGCAGAAGCTGTTCTTTCTGCCCGAGCCGCACACCGATTTCATCTTCTCCATCATCGGCGAGGAGCTCGGGTTCATCGGCGCGGTGTTGCTGCTGGCGGCGTTCGCGCTGCTGGCCTGGCGCGGCTATCGGATCGCGCGTCTCAGCCAGAACCGCTTCGCGTTTTACGCGGCGCTGGGGTGCACGTTGATGATCGTCATTCAGGCGCTGATCAACATCAGCGTGACGTTGTGTCTCGTGCCGACGAAAGGCATTCCGCTGCCGCTGGTCAGCTACGGCGGCTCGTCGCTGCTGGCCAGTCTCATGGTCGTCGGACTTCTTCTGAATTTCTCACAGCAATCGGGGTAACGGGCAAGCGAGGGTGTGATGGGCGTGAAGGGCGTGTTGATGGTTGCAGGCGGTGGAACGGGAGGACACATCTATCCCGCCATCGCCATCGCGCGGGAGTACCTCGCGCGCGATGCCGCGCGCATCGTCGTCTTCGTCGGCACGGCCAAAGGTCTGGAGACGACCATCGTCCCGAAGGCGGGCTTCCCGCTCGAGCTCATCGACGTCGGCGGCCTGAAAGGCAAAGGCGGGCTCGATCTCATCAAGAACGTTTTCCGCGTACCGAAGGGCTTCATTCAGGCGTGGAAGCTGATCGGCAGGCACAAGCCCAGCGTCGTTCTCGGCGTGGGCGGCTATTCCTCGGGACCGGTGCTCTTCGCCGCGAAACTGCGCGGCGTCCCGACGATCATCCATGAGGCGAACGCGTTCCCGGGGCTGGCGAACCGCGCACTGGCGCGACTGGTGACGACGGTGGCGGTGGCGTTCGATGAAGCCGGCCCCCGGATGAACCGCAAAGACGCGGTAGTCACCGGCAACCCGATCCGAGCCGAGTTTTTTCAAACCGCCAACCGCCAACCGCCGACCGCCAACCGGCAACGTCTCGTGCTTTTCGGCGGCAGCCAGGGCTCGCGCATCCTCAACGACACCATGTCGCAAGCGCTCCTCTTTCTGGCGCGCTTCAGGGACACGCTGCAGATCGTTCATCAGACCGGGCCCAACGAGCTGGAAAAAGTGCAGGCCGCGTATCGCGCCTCCGCCTTCGCGGACACCGCGCGCGTCGTGCCGTATCTCGATCCCATCGTCGACGAGATCGCGGCCGCGGACGTGGTCGTCTGCCGGGCCGGCGCGATGACCATCGGCGAGCTGGCGGCCATGGGCCGCGGCGCGATCCTGATCCCTTTCGCCGCGGCCACGAACAACCATCAGGAGCTGAACGCGCGGGTCGTGGAGCGCGCGGGCGGCGCGGTGGTGATCACCGAGAAAGAGCTGTCGCCCGAACGATTGGCCGGCGCGATCAGCGACGTGCTCTCCGATCCGGCGCGCGCCGCGCGCATGGGTGCGGCGGCGAAAACGCTGGCCAGGCCTGCGGCAACGAAAACCATCGTCGATTTAGTCGAGAAAATTCAGAGAATTTAATTGCTTCGGTCCATCCGTAAACTTAAACTTCACAATAAGACACCACACAGGTAATGAATTTAGGTGACATAAAAACCATCCATTTCGTCGGCATCGGCGGAATCGGGATGAGTGGCATCGCGGAGATCCTCGCGGGCTCCGGCCTCTCCGTGTCCGGATGCGACGCCAGGCCCTCCGCCTCGACCGACCTTTTGTCGCGGCGCGGCGTGCCCGTCACCATCGGCCACGACCCCGCGCATCTCGACGGGATCGATCTCGTCGTCGTCACCGCCGCGGTCAAAGGCGAGCACGCGGAGCTCGATGCAGCGCGAAGCCGCGGCATCCGCGTCATGACCCGCGCCGAAGCACTCGGCGCCATCACCGATCCGAAGCGCACCATCGGCATTTCCGGAACGCACGGCAAGACCACCACCTCGGCCATGGTCTCCGTGGTCCTCGAAGAGGCGGGACTCGATCCCACGGTGCTCGTCGGCGGCATGGTCCAGAACCTCCGGACCAACGCCAAGCAGGGCGGCGGCGAGTTTCTCGTCGTCGAGGCGGACGAGTACGCGCGCACGTTCCATCACCTGCATCCCGAGGTGGCGGTGGTGACGAATGTGGAGCCGGACCATCTCGAGTACTACGGCTCGTTCGAGGCCATCCTCGAGGCGTTCGTGAAGTTTCTGGCGAACGTCAAGCCGGGAGGCGCCGTCATCGCGTGCGTCGACGACCCGAATGTTCGACGCGTAGTCGCCGAGTCTCCGAGTCTCCGAGTCTCCGAGGCCGGCGATGCGGGCGATCCTCGACGACCTGACGACTCGACGACTCGACGACTCATCACGTACGGCCTCTCCGAAGGCGCCGACCTCCGCGCCGTCAACCTCGAGTTCCACGAGCGCGACACGCGCTTCGAGGTCCCCGGCATCGGACACTTCAAGCTCTTCGTGCCCGGCGAGCACAACGTGCGCAACGCTCTCGCGGCCATCGGCGTGGCGCGGCACCTCGGCGTTCCGGTCGAGAAAATCGTCAGCGGATTGGTGAAGTATCTCGGCGTCGACCGCCGCTTCCAGATCCTCGGCGACTACCTCGGCGCAATCGTCGTCGACGACTACGCGCATCATCCGACCGAGATCCGCGCCACGCTCGGCGCCGCGCGCGCCGGCTATCCGGAGCGTCGCATCGTCGCGCTGTTCCAGCCGCATCTCTTCTCGCGCACGCGCGACTTCGCGAAAGAGTTCGGCGAGTCCCTGACCATCGCCGACGTGCCGCTGCTCGCGCCGATCTACGCGGCGCGTGAGCATCCGATCGACGGATTGTCGGCGCGCGTCATCTCCGACTCCGTGCCCGGCATCGAGTTCCTCGACCGCAGCAACATCGAGATCGTGAACGAGATGCGCCGCCGGCTCGGACCGCAGGATCTGTTCATCGTGATGGGCGCGGGCGACGTCCATGAGATCGCCGAGGAACTGGTGCGGGGGCAGGTGCCATGAACATCGACAGCACCGCCTCGCGCTTCCTCCGCCCGACCGACCTGCAGCGTCTGCGCCGCAATCAGCGCCGCATCCAGGTGCAGCGCGTCATGGTGTGGCTTCGCAATGGCGGCCTCGCGGCCGTGCTCATCCTCGGCGGGTTGTGGGCGTGGCGGCACACGCAGTCCGATCCCAGCTTCGCCGTGCGCACGATCGAGATCGACGGCGCGGTGCACACGCCGCCCGCCGCGCTGCAGCAGGCCACGCAGCGCTACACCGGCCTCAATCTCTTCCAGATCGACATCGCGCGCGTGCAGCACGATCTTCGCGGACTGGGCTGGGTGCGGCGCATCGACATCGAGAAGAAGCTGCCCGACACGCTGCGCATCAAGATCACCGAGCGCAAGCCGGTGGCCATTGCTCGCGCCGGCGAGCGGCTGCTGTACGTCGACGACGAAGGCACCGCGTTCGCCGATCTGACGCCCAGCGTCGGCGACGACGATCTGCCGCTCATCTCCGATGCGCAGGGCTCCGAGCTGACGCGCAGCGTCGCGTTTCTCGTCTCGCTGCGGAAGACCGACGCTGCGCTGTTCGCGCGGGTGTCCGAGGTGTGGCCCATTGCGCCGCGCGGGTTCGCGCTTTACGACCGCGAGCTCGGCGCCGTCGTGTACGCGAACGCGGAAGACGTCTCCGCGAAGTATCGAAATCTGCGCGCCGTCCTCGGCGCGGAAGCAAGCCCGAAGATCGAATACGCGGACCTGCGGTTCGCGGACCGAGTGATCGTGAAAGCGCTGGAGACCAACCATGTCCAGAACTGAAGACAAGTACATCGTGGCCCTCGACATCGGCACCTCCAAGGTCTGCGCGCTGGTCGGCGAGATCAGCGACCGCGGACAGCTGGAGATCATCGGCAAAGGCACGTCGCCGATGAAAGGCACGCGCCGCGGCAACATCATCAACCTCGACCAGGCCGTCGAGGCGGTGAAGAAAGCCGTCGACGAGTGCGAGGTCATGGCCGGGCTGCAGATCGAGTCCGCGTACGTGGGCGTGGCCGGAGATCACATCCGCTCCGTCAACTCGCGCGGCGTGGTGTCGGTGACCGGCAAGCACAAAGAGATCTCGCGGGAAGACATCGATCGCGTCATCGAGGCGTCGAAGTCCATCAACATCCCGTCCGAGCTCGAGCTGCTGCACGTCATTCCGCGCGAGTTCGTCGTGGACGGGCAGGACGGCATTCACGATCCGCTGGGCATGACCGCCACGCGCCTCGAGGCCAACGTGCACATCGTCACCGGCGCGCGCACGCACAACCAGAACGTGCTCACGTGCGTGAACAAGGCCGGCATCGCGGTGCAGGAGCTCGTGCTCGAGCAGCTCGCGGCGGCCGAGGCCGTGCTCACGCAGGACGAGCGGGAGATGGGCGTGCTGCTGATGGACCTCGGCGGCGGCACGACCGACTACGCGGTCTTCCTCGAAGGCAACGTCATTCACACCAACGTGCTGCCCGTCGGCGCGGGACACTTCACCAGCGACATCTCGGTCGTGCTGCGCACGCCGATGGAAGACGCGGAGCGCATCAAGAAGCGCTACGGCTGCGCGCTGGCCTCGCTGGTGATGGAAGACGATCCCATCGAAGTGCCGACCGTGGGCGGCCGCGCGCCGAAGATCCTCAGCCGCCAGGAGCTGACCGGGATCCTCGAGCCGCGCGCGGCGGAGATCGCGAAGCTCGTTTATCGCGATCTGGAGAAGGTCGGGCTGGACAAGGAGATTCGATCCGGCGTCGTGGTGGTGGGCGGCGGCGCGGAGATGGACGGCATCGTGGAGATGGTCGAACAGGTCTTCGACCAGCAGGCGCGCAAGGGCGTGCCGCGCGGCGTGGGAGGACTGGCGGACACGGTGGGCGGACCGGAGTGGGCGGCGGCCAGCGGGCTGCTGCTGTGGGGCCTGCGCGACCAGACGCGCGTGCGCAAGCGCCCGCGCAAGGGTCTGGCCAGAGTGGCGGATTCATTCAAACAATGGTTCGCCTGGTCATAAACGAGAAATTTCATTGATATTGCACATCGAAACTTTTACTATCCGGAGAACGGTTAAATGATCACGTTTGACGAGACGAGACCTGGCGACGGATCGCTCGCAGTCACGCTGGACGAAGAGCAGCATCTCGGCGCGAAGATCAAGGTCATCGGGGTGGGCGGGGGCGGAGGGAATGCCGTCAACCGGATGATTCAGGC
>DATLBM010000199.1:0-6198 GCA_035526885.1 Thermoanaerobaculia bacterium
GAACAGGCCCACGCCCACGGCGAAGCCGGTCGAGATCAGGATGCCGAAGGACGAGACCGGGAGGCCCGCGGGGAAGAAGCCGGCGATGAGCTTCACGACGCCCATTCCCAACGCCAATCCCGCGGCGGCGCCCAAGGCGCTGAGCGTCACGGACTCGACGAGGAACTGCACGAAGATCTCCTTGTCCGTCGCGCCCATCGACTTGCGCAGGCCGATCTCGAAGAGGCGTTCGGAGATCGAGATCTTCAGCACTGAGAAGATGCCCACGCCGCCGATCAGCAGCGACACGCCGGCGATGGCGAAGAAGACGATGCGCCAGTTGCGCAGGATGATCTCCACCTGCGCGCGCTCCTTGAGAATCTCCTTGCCGACGTTGTCGATTTTCGTATCGCCGATGCCGTTGTGGGCCTGGCGGAATCGCGCCGTGGCCTCGTACTCGGCTTCCACGCTCTTCTCCGAGGTCACGGATTTGGCGAGCATGTAGGAGATGGAGCTGGCGCGGCCGAACATGTCGCGGTAGACGGTCCAGGGGATGTAGCAGCCGCCCATCTCCTTGTTGAAGTCATCGTCGTTGACGAACTCGGTCTCGAACTTCTTGCCTACGCCGATGACGGTCAGACGGCGGCCGCCGAGGTTGATCTTCTGGCCGATGGCGTCCTCGCCGCCGAAGAGCTTCTGCTTGAGATTGAAGCCGATCACGACCACGGACGCCGAGGTGTGCACGTCCTGCTCGCTGATGAAACGTCCCGCGACGACGGTGCGGTTGCGGATCTCGGCGAAGTCGGGCGTGACGCCGTAGACGTCGATGCGCCGCGTCACGTTGCCGGAGGTGATGATGGCGCGCGTCTCGCCGACGGGCGTCATGCCCACGATGTTCTCGGAGTCTTCGAAGGCCTTGAGGTCTTCGACGCGCATTCCGCGCGAGAGGTGCGCTTTTGCTTTCTCCACGCGGTCGACCGGCTCGCGCTGCGAGGCGATGACGACGTTGTCCAGGCCCAGGTCGTTGAGCCCTTTCATGACGGAGTTGTTCACGCCGTCGAGCACGGACATCACCACGACCAGCGCGAGCGTGCCCAGGATCACGCCGACGAGCGTGAAGAGCGAGCGCAGCGGATGCGCTTTCGTTTCTTCGTAGGAGGTGCGGATCGCTTCGCCTAGTTGCATGGTCGCTTTGCTCCGTTGCTGGTTGCCGTGTTGCTGGTTACCGGGTGCTGTCGCGCCTGGGCGTAATGCACAGGCAACCGGCAACATGGCAACACGGCAACACGGCAACACGGCAACACAAACATCATTCGGTTCTCAATGCCTCGATCGGATTCAGCCGGCTCGCGCGAATGGCGGGGTACATGCCGAACAGGAGTCCCGTTCCCGCCGCGAAGATCAGCGCCGTCATGGCGGTGCCGGGCGTGATCGCGGCCGGATTTCTGGTCAGCATGGCGATGCCCTGCGTGAAGAACTTGCCCGCGAAGATGCCCAGGAATCCGCCCAGCACGCTCACGATCACGGACTCGGTGAGCATCTGGAAGAAGATCTGCGCCGGCGTCGCGCCGACCGCTTTGCGCGTGCCGATCTCGCGCACGCGCTCGTTGAATGACGCCAGCTGGATGTTCATGATCACGATCCCGCCGACCAGCAGCGAGATGATCCCGCAGATCATGAACGTGACGTCGTACATCTTGTTCTCGCTCTCGTTGCGCGCCAGGTTGGCGACGCGCGAGTAAACGTCGAAGTCTTTCGTGCCGTGCTGCCGCAGCAGGATGTGCTCGATCTCGGCCACCGCCTCCTTGTGCCGCTTGATGTCCTTCATGCGCGCGTGCATGTAGGAGATCTTGCCGGTCAGCAGCGGCTGTCCGTTGCGGGTCATCATGGTGGTGATGGGGATGTACATGTAGCGGTTCATCCACCGCAGCGCGTTGCGCTTCTGATCGAACGAGAAGTACTTCTCCTCCATCACGCCGACCACGAGGTAGCCGGAGCCGTCGATGATCATGGTCTTGCCGACGGGGTTGTCGCTGCCGAAAAATTCTTCGGCGCGCGTGGTGCCGAGAACGACCACGCGTGCGGCGGACTGAATGTCGTGATCGGTGATGAAGCGTCCGCGCTCGACCTTGAAGAAGCTGATCGGCGAGTACGCGGGTGTGACGCCGGTGACGCCGCGGCCTTTCTCGACTTCGCCGTAGCGGACGGTCATCTCCTTCTCCGACACCGGCGAGACCAGATCGATCTCCCTGGCCTCGGCACGCAGCGCAACGGCGTCGGCGTACGTGAGTCCGGGGCTGGCCAGCGCCTTCGCGTCGAGCTTGACCTTGCCGGTCGGCTTGGGACCGACGTAGATGCGCTCGATGCCGCCGGTCATCGTGTAGTACTTCATCGACGCCGACTTGCCCGCGACGGACAGGGAAAACGTGGCCACGATGGAGCCCGCGCCAAGGATGATGCCGAAGAGCTGCAGGAGCGTGCGGCCGAAGTGGTCCTTGATGTCGCGGATGCCGTCGATGATCGCTTCGAGGATGAGCATGGCTACTCCCCGTCGTTCTCGTCGACGATCAATCCATCAACGATCTTGATGCGGCGCTGCGTGCGGTCGGCGATGGCCGGATCGTGCGTGACCAGGATGATGGTCTGGCCGTTCGCGGCCAGCTCTTCGAAGAGCTTGATGATGTCGCCGCCGGTCTTCTGATCGAGATTGCCGGTGGGCTCGTCGGCGAGGATGAGCGACGGGGTGTTGACCAGCGCGCGGGCGATGGCCACTCGCTGCCGCTGACCGCCGGAGAGCTGGTTGGGACGATGCTTGGCGCGGTCTTTCAGGCCGACGCGGTCGAGCGCCTCCAGGGCGCGCGCGCGGCGCGTGTCACTGTCGACGCCGGCGTAGAGCAGCGGCAGCTCGCAGTTCTTCCAGATCGTCGCGCGCGGCAGCAGGTTGAAGGTCTGGAAAACGAAGCCCAGCTTCTGGTTGCGGATGCGCGCCAACGCTTTGCCGGACATGCTGGCCACGTCTTCGCCGTCCAGCCAGTAGCGCCCTTCGCTCGGCGAGTCGAGACAGCCGAGGATGTGCATGAGGGTGGACTTGCCGGAGCCGGAGGGGCCGATGATGGAGACGAACTCGCCGCGATCGATGCGCACGTCGACGCCCTTGAGCGCCTGCACGGCGTTCTCGCCGGAGTCGTAGGTCTTGGTGACGCGCTCGAGCTGGATGAGCGCCTTGTTCGCCGCTACGGCGTTCGTTGCTTGCGGTTCGGAGTGTTGCCACTGCTCGAACTTGAATACGGCACTCATCGTCTGCTCGCTTTCCGACGTTCGGTGTTGCCGGTTCCCGGTTGCCGGCGATGTCTGGCCCTGAACACGGCAACCAGCAACCGGCAACGCATCACTAGTCGTCGTCCTCGTCCTTGTCCTTCTTGGTGAGGGTCGGGTCTTCGAGGGCCACTTCCTCGCCGAGCTTGAGACCGGCGATGATCTCGACCTTGGCGTTGTCGGCCAGGCCGGTGGTCACGACGCGCTTGTCGAAGAACTGCTTCCAGGCGTCCTTGTCGTCTTTCTTCGCGCCCTTCTCGTCCTTCTTCGCCGCCTCGGCGAACGCTTTCGGATCGATGGTTTTCTTCACGTAGACGATTTCCTGGTCGTCGCGCTTGAAGACGGATTCCACGGGAACGGTGAGCACTTTGCCTTTGCGCTCGCCCATCACTTCGATGTTGGCGGTCATGCCGCTGCGGAGCTCGCGGCCCTGCGCGTCGAGGCGGATCTCGACGTCGAACACGCGCACTTTGTCGTCGAGACGCACGGCCGGCGCGATGCGGTCGATCTTCCCCTTGAAGGCGACTTTCGGGTAAGCGTCGAGGGTGACCTTGACCGGCATGTCGACGCGGATCTTGCCGATGTCGACTTCGTTCACGCCGGCTTTCACGATCATGCGCGAGGTGTCGGCGACGGTGAAGAGCACCGTGCCGGCGTTGAAGGAGGAGACGCCGGAGGTGATGGACTCGCCGATCTCGACCTGCTTGGTCAGGACCACGCCGTCCATCGGCGCGACGACGTTGGAGCCCTTGAAGTTCGCCGCGGACTGGCCGATGGGGATGCCGCTCTTCTCGACGAGCACGTACTTTTCCCGGGCCTTGTCGTAGTCCTGGCGCGCGGTGAGGTACTCGGTCTCGACGTCGCGGTGCTGCGACGGCGCGAGCAGACCCTGCGTGAAGAGGGCGTTGTTGTCGTCGAATTTCTTCTTCGCGTCGCGGAGGCGGATCTCGGCGGAGGCCACGGAGTTCTTGGTGTCCGCAAGCGACTGGGCCTGGTTGAGATCGGGCTCGACGCGCGCCAGGACGTCGCCGCGACGGACGTAGTCGCCGTCGCGATGCGAGATCTCGATGACCTTGCCGGAGATCGCGCTCTTCACGTCGACCTTCACCTCCGGCTCCACGGTCCCGACCTCGGTCACCTTGACCTGCACGTCGGCGATCTCGCTCTTGCCGACCTTGACCGGCGACTCGGGCGGCTTCTTGTCCTTGCCGTTCGCTTTGATGGCCACGGTGCCGCCGATGGCGAGCACCAGGGCGATGACGGTGAAGATGGTGATTCTGCGTTTCCGCTTGGCGCTCATTGCAAATCCTCCGCGAACTGTCTGAGGCGTTTAAACGGGGACGCGGAGGTTTGGTTGCAGGTTCGTTGTTACAAGTTGTGACTCGGGACGTACGTAGGACGGGCTTCAGCCCGTCTCCCCGGTTTCGATGGGACGGGCTAAAGCCCGTCCTACGTCAAGCCCAGCGTCAGAGATTGCGCAGCTGCCAGCTCGGGTACGAGCTCGCGTCCACTTTCGCGTGCGCCTGCGCGATCTTCCCTTCCTCATCGATCACGTATGCGATGCGGCGCGCGTATTCGTCTTTCGCGGAGTCGGCGGCGCCGTAGGCCGTGCCGATCTTCTTTTCCGTATCGCACAGCAACGGGAACGGGAAGTCGAACTTTTCGGCGAAGCGGCGGTTCTCCTCGACCGAGTCGAAGCTGACGCCGATCACCTGCGTGTTCTTCGCCTTGAATTCCGTGTCGAGGTCCCGGAACCCGGAACCTTCACGCGTTCAACCGGGGGTATCGGCCTTCGGGTAGAACCACAGCACGACTTTCTTGCCGCGGAAGTCCGAGAGGCGCACTTGATTGCCGAGGTGGTCGGTGACGTCGAAGTCGGGTGCGGTGTCGCCGGGCTGCAGCATGCGCGGTTCTCCTCGAAAAGCCATCTTCACGATGCCCCGTAGGCTCATACGGCTATTGTACAGGCGTGACCCTGGACGAATGGAACGAGCGGTATCGGTCGCGCGAGGAGATCGCGTCCGATCCCGCATCGCTGCTCGTCGATGCAGCGCGCGATTTGAAACCGGGGCGCGCACTCGATCTCGCCTGCGGCGCGGGACGCAATGCGCTGTGGCTGGCGTCGCGCGGATGGGACGTCGTCGCCATCGACGGCGCGGAAGAAGCGATCCGCATCCTGCGTGAGCATGACGCGGACGTCGATGCGCGCGTCATGAACCTCGAGGACGAAACGCCGCTCCCCTTCGCCGCGGAGTCGTTCGATCTCGTGTGCATCCTCTATTACCTGCACCGCCCGCTCTTTGCCGAAGCGAAGCGAATGGTGAAACGCGGCGGAACGGTGGTGTGTGCCGTGAAGATGACGGGCACGCACCGCGGCGAGCCCGGCGAGCTGGCGCAGCACTTCGAAGATTTCGAAGTGCTGCGCTCGAGCGAAGGCGAGATCGCGGAGATCGTGGCGCGACGGCCTTAGCGCGCGGCCACGCCCACTTTCGACGCGTCGTCCGTCGATGCCTGCCAGACTTCCTTGTATTTGCCCGAGGTCATGCACTCGGCGAACTTGGGCTGGTCGAGGTTGAGCTGCGCGGCGTAGCGGAACATCTCCGCGTCCGGAATCGCGCCGCCTTTCGAGAAGAGCTTGTCGTGCATGCCCCAGAACTGGTCCTGATCGCCGGCGCAGTGCGCGGCCTGGCTGCATTCCTGGCCGTACGCGCTGAAGGCAGGGCAAACCGCGGAAACGTCAGGCCATACAGCCACCTTTGGGCTACTTCTCTCTCCGTGCGGCGCGAAAATTCTTGAGACGTCAGGAAAAGCGCGAGTCTTTATTTAATGCGACTTCATCCATTCGAACACGCGGTAATGCTCCCCTTCCATCCCTAACCGCGCGTAGACCTCCTGCGCCGGCTT
>DATLBM010000200.1:0-19975 GCA_035526885.1 Thermoanaerobaculia bacterium
GCGGAAGTGCGCGCGAAAGGCTACGACGTGATCCTGGCGGGGATGCCGGGCGACGGCCAGAGCGGCGCCGCCGTCATCGCCTCGACTCTGCCGCTGCAACACGCCTCCTCCGAATTCGACGTCGCCCCCACGCTCCTCGACCTCCTCGGCTTTCCCCTCTCCAACGAGATGCCTGGCCGCTCGCTCGCATCACAGTCGGCCGAGCCGCGCATCGCCTCGTACGGCAACCGCACGTCGACGCCCGAAGCCGCGGCGGTGGTCAATGATGAGTACTACGAGAATCTGAAGAGTCTGGGTTACATACGATGAGTCGTCGAGTCGTCAAGTCGTCAAGTCGCCGAGAACAGCTCGAAGACTCGAAGACTCGACGACTTCATCACGGAGCCTTCATGCGAAAACTGATCGTCCTCACGCTGCTGGCGATTGCAACCCTTTCCGCCCTCGCGCAGCGCCCCATGACCTTCGACGACCTGGCCGCGTTCCGGCGCGTCGGTGTGCCCGCGCTGTCGCCGGACGGCAAATGGATCGCGTACGACCTCGCCACCACCGACATGGCGGCGAACAAGCGCAACTCCGCGGTGTGGCTGATGCGCAGCGGCGGCACGGGCGCGCGCGAGCTCGGCGCGGGCGACTCGCCGGTGTGGTCGCCGGATGGCAAGACCATCGCCTTCACCGTCGGCGGGCAGATCGCGCTGTACGACGTGGCCACGGCCAGGACGCGCAAGCTCGCCGAGATCAGCGGCGGCGCGTCGTCGCTGAAATGGATGCCGGACGGCAAGGGCCTCCTGGCCGGCTCCGACGTCGAGATCGCGAAGACGCCGGGCTCCGCGAGCAAGGCGCGCATCATCGACAGCCTGCTCTATCGCCACTGGACCGCGTGGCAGGGACCGACGCGCTCGCACATCCTTTACGTGCCGCTCAGCGGCGCCACGCGCGATCTCACGCCGGGCGCTCTCGACGCGCCTCCGTTCGCCGTCGGCGGCGGCAGCGAATTCGACGTCTCACCCGACGGCAAGGAGCTCGTGTACGCGCGCAACACGGACGAGCATCCCGAGCGCTCCACGAATGCGGATCTCTTCATCGTGCCGATTGCCGGCGGAGAAGCGCAGCGCATCACCACGCGCACCGGCGCCGACACGGCGCCCGTCTACTCGCCCGACGGGCGCTGGATCGCGTATCGCTCGCAGGCGCGCGCCGGCTACGAGTCGGATCTGTGGGAGCTGTGGCTGTACGACCGCGACACCCGCACGAGCAAGCGCATCGCCGCCGATTTCCCGAACTGGATCGAGTCCGTGTTCTGGAGTCCGGACAGCAAGTCGATGTTCATCGTCGCGCCGCTGGAAGGCCGCAACGCGATCTACGAGATGACGCTCGACGGACGCGCGCGCCTCGTCTACAACACCGGCTCGGCGGACGCGCTCGAGATCGCGCCGGACGGCAAGACGATCTACTTCCAGATGTCCACGCTCTCGCGCCCGGCCGACATCTACGCCATGACGCGCGACGGCAAGACCACGCGCCTCACCAGACACAACGACGCATTGCTGTCGAAGATCAACATGGCTTCGTACGAGTCGATCACCTGGAAAGGCGCGGACGACGCGACCGTGCAGGGCTGGCTTCTCAAGCCGCCCGGCTTCGACGCCACGAAAAAATATCCGGCGGTGCTGCTCATTCACGGCGGACCGCAGGGCGCGTGGGGCGAGGCGTGGTCGTATCGCTGGAACCCGCAGATGTTCGCCGCGCGCGGCTACGTGATCCTCATGCCCAACCCGCGCGGCTCGTCGGGTTTCGGACAGCGTTTCGTCGAGGAGATCTCGAAGGACTGGGCCGGCAAGGTCTACACCGACATCATGAACGGCGTCGACCTGCTGGCCGCACAGCCCTACGTCGACGCGAACCGCATGGGCGCCGCCGGCGCCTCCTACGGCGGCTACATGGTCGACTGGATCCTCGGCCACACGAACCGTTTCAAGGCCCTCGTCTCCCACGCCGGCGTGTACAACCTGGAGTCGATGTATGGCGTGACCGAGGAGATGTGGTTTCCGGAGTGGGAGTTCGGCGGCCCGCCGTGGGAGAACGAGGAGATCTACGCGCGCCTCTCGCCGCACAAGTACGTGAAGAACTTCGCCACGCCGACCTTGGTCTCGCACGGCGAGATCGATTTCCGAGTGCCCATCGACCAGGGATTGCAGCTCTTCACGGCGCTGCAGCGCCGCGGCGTACCGTCACGGCTGCTCTACTTTCCGGATGAGGGGCACTGGGTCCTGAAGCCGCAGAACTCGAAGGTGTGGCACGAGACGGTGCTCGCGTGGCTGGATCAGTGGCTGAAATAGGACCTATAGGACCTATGGGACCTATAGGTCCTATACGACCTATAGGTCCTAAACCTTCGCCGTAGTCGAAGCCGTAGTGGCGCCCACACCGGTTTCGCCCGGCCCCAGCGCCGGACGCGCGACCGTGGACGTGATGCCCACCGCCTCCGCGTACTTGAGATACGTATCGATCGAAGCGATGACCACGCGCGCTTCAACCGTGATCAGGTCGATGCCGACGAGGGAAATGCGAACCCACGCGTCGACGACGATGCCCTTGTCCAGGATCCGGTCGAGGACATCGATGAGACTCGTACCGCCTGGTGCGCGTTCAACAGCCATTCGCGTTACCTACCTTTCCTCTCTCCCGGCTTCCCGGCGGGAAGCTCGCGAGTGCTGAGCTGACGTTCGAGATCGGCGATGCGGTTGCGCAGCTCGTCGTACTCCGCTGCCTGCACCGCCGCGTGGGGATCGCTCGAATAAAAGCGGTCCGATCGCCACCAGTTGATGCCGATGGCCTCGGCCTTGTCGATCGAGCAGATCACCAGGCGCAGCTGGATCGTCAGCAGCTCCACGTTCGCCAGCGACACCTTCACGTCGCCCGCGATCACGAGCCCCTTGTCCAGGATCTTGTCCAGGATGTCCACGAGACCCTGCGGCTGACGCTGCAACGGCCCGCGATCTTCAATCGGCATAGGTCGCGTGTTTTACCACTTCACTCCCACATCTTCAAAGGTCCGAGATTGAGATTGAGGTCTTCATCGGATAAATGAAAAGCCCGCTTGAGGTCCGCCATTTTCTCCTCGAGCTTCATGAGAGCGTTGCCGAGGCGCTCGATCTCTTCGTCGGAGAGATTGCCGCCGTCCATGCGCCGCAGGGCCTGTTTCTCGAGCAGACGCCGCACCAGCTCGACGATGGACAGAACCAGTTTCGCCAGTCCGTTCTCCACGATCTCCGAATCCGCGGAGATGCGCTCCGGCACCACCGACTCGGTGAACGTCAGGGCGTTCCGCAGCTCTTCTTCTTCATTGGTGATCATCATCGGCGAACACCTCCAGGGGCCATGGGCCGGAAAGAAGAAACGGGACGCTGCTCTCGCGCAGCTCTTCGCCGGCGGCTTTGAGTTGCTCCAGCTTTCCCCGCTCGATGAGCGCCGCCAGCTCGACAGATTTTTCGTCGCGATGAATCCAGCGATGCCGGATCGCCAGCGGCACGATCAATCGCTCCGCCGCCTCTTTGAACGCTGCGTCGATCGTGGCCGCGTTCGTGGCCGCGTGCAGCGCGCGCAGATACTCCGCGCCGCTGGTGAAGTCTTTCCGGTCCGGCCGCGCGATCCGCGACGTCGCCGCGACTTTCAACGTCACCTCGACGTGCTGGCGATGCTCGGTGAGCAGGCGTTTCCAGCGCGCGTGATGCGCGAGCGTCTTCGACTGCGCCTGCTCCGCGCCGGCGAACGTGAAGCCGTAGCGCAGCGCGACGAACGTCGCCACTTCCAGCAGCTTCGCGCGAATGCCGGCCACGCGCACGAGGAGATCGCGATCGCCGAGGGGATGATCGTCGTCGACGCTCACGCTGCTCAGAAACAGATCGCCCACGGGAACGGCGCCGGCGTGCGGCTCGACGTCGTCGCGAAGAAGGTGCGCACCGATGGCGATGGACTTCATCGCCTGGAGACGCGCATCACGGCGTCGACGTTGGCCAGGACGATGTTCAGGCCGAGGTAGAGGAGATCGACGTCGCCGATGGAGATGACGGCCTCGCCGGCGATGACCACGCCTCGATCGAGCAGGTGATCGAGCGTTTCCAGCAGCGGCAGCTCTACGAGTTCATCGCTCATCGTTCATCGCTCATCGCTGCAAAGCTGTACGGCGGCCACGGGCCGGTCAGGCCGACGGTCACGCCCTCGTTCGCGTAGCGGTCGGTGAGCTCCGCGTGCAGCTCCTGCAGGATGGATTCCTCGTCGCGGTTGATCAGGACGTTGATTTGCGGAAACGCGCCGTCGCGGCGCTCGCGCGTTTCGGCCACGGTCTCGCACGCGAGCTTGTCGAGGATGGATTGCTCGATCTCCGCGACCACGTGCTGCTCCGCTTCTTTCGACGAGCGCTTCTTCTCGTCGTCGAATTTCTTGCGCAGGAGGAAGGCCTTGCCGGGTGCCGCCGATTCGATCTCGTTTTGAAGAGTGCGCAGTGACGGGACGCGCGATGCCAGCGACTCGCTCCACGTCGCGGGGTCGAACTCGACCTGCAGCGTCCACTCCTGCTTCCCGTCCAGTCGCTGCAACACGTTCCCCAGCAGCTCCGCCTTCTCGCCCAGATACGTCCGCAGCGCCTCCTCGGAACTGAACAGCGTGAATGCGCGCAGCGGCACGATCGCGGTCTGCTTCATCAGATCGGACACCACGTCCTGATGGCGATAGCCGATCGCGCCCAGCCATTCCAGGTCGCCGGCGCGGCTGTCGATCGCTTCCTGCGAGAACTCGTGCGCATTCACGCACGTGTAGACGGCGCACACGCCGCCATTCGACGCCGTCGCGAATCGCCGCGTCCCGTCGACGCCTTCGGTGCCCGGAATGACCGCGTCGCGCGTGACGCAGTAGACGTAGATCACACGGGGATCATAGTCGCCAACTCCGCGAGCGTCACGGGCGGTGCCTCTCTTCGCTCGATGAGTACGACCTCGCCGAGGGTGGCCAGCACTTCCAGCTCGTGCGCGCGATTGGCGCGGTCGCAGCGGCATTCGTTCTCGGGCGTGACGTAGTTGGCGATGACGGCGCCGGCGCGCAAGCCGCGCTGCTCGACTTCGTCTCTCAGCCGGCGCGTCTCGCTCACCACTTCTTCCTCGGGACGCGTGACGACGATGACCGAAGTGCGATCGGAGCGCAGCGTCTCGTCGAGCTCGCGCAGCGCGCGCGACGCGCGGACGAGCTCTTCGCCCAGCTCGCCCGCGGGAATCAGCTCCTTGTAGCGCAAGAGCAGGCGCATGAACTCGCGCACCCACTCGCCCGCGGTCTTCGGCAGATCGAGCAGTCTCAGGAAGTGTCCGGTCGGTGCGGTGTCGACGATGACCGCGGCCAGCGACTCATCGGCGATCAGGTCCGCCAGCCGCGTGATGGCGAACAGCTCGTCCGCGCCCGGCGGCGCGATCTCGATGAGCTGCTTCATGGCCTCCTCGTCGTGCGCAACGTTGAGCGTGAGCGCATCGAAGGCGCTTTCGATCTGCCGGCCCACCGATTCGCGGAAGCGTTGCCACTTGGCTTTCGTGTCGACCGTTTCCACCCTGAGGTTCTGCGGCGGCGCTTCGCTTGCGAAGACATCGCGCAGCGAATGCGCGGGATCGACCGAGATGATCACGAAGTTCTTGCCGGGTTGCTTCGCCGCCAGTTGCAGCGCCAGCGAAGAGGCGCACGTGGTTTTGCCCACGCCTCCTTTGCCCGCGAACAGGACGATAGGACGAATAGGACCTATATGACCTATAGGTCCTATAGGTCGTATAGGTCCTATCGTCCCAGCGCAATGGCGCGGGAAATCCACCACCCGCGCAAATTGCGCACGCGCGGCGCCGTCGCGCGCTGCGCGCGCTTCATCGAGCGCGCAGTCCGGATCGAGCACCGCGCGGTTCAGCACGACGAACGGCACGGGAATGCTCACTTCTTCGATCAGGCGGAGAGTCTGTGTGACCACCAGCGGCTCGGAAAGCGTGATCGGAATGAACGCCCCGGACGAAAGCAGCTCGCGCCGGCGCGAAGCGCGCGCGTCGAACTCCTCGATGAACGCATCCACCTGATCGCGCACGATGCGCCGCGTGAACTGCTGGACCATGGCGCGATGTTTTTCCGCCATCGAGTCCAGCGCCAGCGCGAGCTGGTGAAAGTGTTCCGACGACGAGAGCATGCGCAGCGTGTGTCCCGTCGGGGCGGTGTCGACGACGATGAGTGACGATGACGACTCGGCCAGCTCGCCGATGTGCATCCACGTCATCAGCTCGTCGACGCCGGGCAGTGCCAGCTCGAAGAGGCGCCGCAGCTCCTCGCGATCGAGATACGTGCCGCGGTCGCCGATCTCCAGGAACGACTCCAGGTTCTCGGAGAGAAAGCGCTGGTACAGCGCGCCGGTGTCGAGGGTCTCCGCGCGGACGAGGGTGGCGCCGAGGTGCGCGGCGGCGGCGCGGGCGATGGTGGTCTTGCCGACGCCGCCTTTGCCCCCGAACAGAATCACGCGCCGGTCGCGCAGCTCGTCGAGCGCGGCTTCGAAGGCGCTCATCGATCGCCGTAGCCGGTGTAGATCCCGATGCCGCCCTCATCTTCGTCGCGCGTCGCGGCGATCTGGCGGGCGATTTCCTCGCGGCGCGCGCGGATGTCGCGCAGCGCCTGGAACACGATCGCCTCTTCGCGTCCGTACTCCTCTTCGCTGATCTCCCCCAGCTCCAGCATCATCTGCAGCTCGATCAGGCGCTCCTTCCACGGCTGATCGTTCATCAGCTCCTCGTCGGCCATCTGCTGGATCGTGCGCATGACCCACTTGATGCCGGCGATCGGCCCCTTGAGGGGCAGCATCAGCAGATCGTCGAGCAGGAACGCCACGTCACCGCTCCGCGCGCTCCAGCTTGAGCCGGATGTTCACGAAGTTGTACGGCGGCCACGGACCCGTGTACAGGAACGAGAGCTTGTTCTCGTATTTCTTGGCGATGTCGGTGATCTGATCGTCGAAGGCCCTGGTCTTGTCGCGCTCGACGAGGAAGGCCGCGTTCATGATCATCTTGTCGCCGATCGGTTTGTTCGAGCGCGAGGCGATGGCGGCGTCGCGCAGGGCCTCGTAGATCTCGGTCACGTACGCGTCGGCCTTGGCCTGCAGCGCCGACTCGACCACGCGTCCCAGCTGCATCCGCGAAAAGTACGTGGACGTCGACGTGTTCGACTGAATCTCGTCCTTGAGCCGGCGGATCTCCTCGTTCTCGGTCTCGATCTCGCGGATGATCTGGTCTTTGTCCCAGTTCACCTTCAGGCCGAACTCGATCTTGCCCTCCATCTTCTGGAGGACGTCGCTCAGCGCCTCGTACGTGCCCTTGAGGAACTCCTTGATGTCGTTTTCCGTGCGAAACACGGTCCCGAACGACATCGGCAGCACGGTGAAGTCCTTCATCACCAGCTCGTTCACGTGCTCGTGGGCCAGCGCGTTCTCGCGCGTGGGGTCGAAGACGATGAGCGGGCAGTTCGACACCACTGCCGCAAACTCGCGATACGGCACGGTGTAGACGCGATCCCCGCGGCCGCCGATGCCGACGGCGCCGAAATCGCGAGGCGTTTCCGTCTTGATGATGCAGTAGACGTACTTGCCCTGTTCAGTCTCCGGGAGGTGCTCGGACATGGTTGAAGAATACAATACGCGGCGGTTGCAATCCCCGAACCTCAGGAAGACCGCACGCGCCGTCGAGCGCTGGTTCGCGCGCCACCAACGTCCTCTCCCGTGGCGCGACGCGTACGACCCGTATCGCGTCTGGGTGTCCGAGGTGATGCTGCAGCAGACGCGGATGGAGGTGGTGCTGCCGTATTTCGAGCGCTTCGTTTCCCGCTTCCCCACGCTCGAAGCACTGGCCGCCGCAACCGATGACGAGGTGATGGCCGCGTGGTCGGGGCTGGGCTACTACCGCCGCGCGAAGATGCTGCGCGCCGGCGCGGCGTACGTCGTCTCGCGTCACGAAGAGATCCCGCGAACGGTCGAGGAGCTCATGCAGATCCCCGGCATCGGCCGCTACACCGCCGGCGCGATCGCCTCGATCGCGTTCGATGCGAAAGCGCCCATCGTCGACGGCAACGTCGCGCGCGTGCTGTCGCGCGTCTTCGCGCTGGATGGCGACGCGTGGCCGCATGCGACCGCGCTGGTGGAAGAGGCGAAGTCGCCGCGCGATTTGAATCAGGGCCTCATGGAGCTCGGCGCGCTGATCTGCAAGCCGCGCAATCCATCGTGCCTGCTCTGTCCCGTGCGCGAGCACTGCGTCGCGCTGAACACGGGCCGCGTCGACGACTTCCCGCGCGCGAAGCCGAAGAATGAAACACAGGCGCTGCGCATCCCGCTCTACCTCGTCCGCGACCGCCGCGGCCGCGTGCTCATGCATCGCGCGTCCGGTGCGCTGATGGACGCGATGTATCACCTCCCGCACGGCGACGCGTCGCTCGTCGACGGCGCGCAGCTCGCCGCCACACGCGGGGCGCTCCTGGGCACGTTCCGCCACACCGTGACCACGCGCAGGATCGAGTTCGTGCTGTACGAGGCTTCCATCGAGCGCAAGGCGCGCGGCTTCGAATGGATCGACATCGCGCGACTGCACGAGGTGCCGCACCCGTCGTATGTGCGAAAAGCGCTGCGCCTCATACAATGAGGGCAATGCGCGGGCGTGTTGCGGTCCTCCTCTCCTCTTTCCTCTTTTCCCTTTTCCCTTTTCTCTTTCCGCACGAAGCGTCAGCGCAGTGCAGTTGGACGCCGCGTCTCACGATCCCGTTCCGCACCACCGCCCTCGACGTCGCCGCCGACGGCGCGAACGTCTGGCTGGCCACCAGCTACGGCGTGCAGCTCCTGACGAATGACGGCACGCGCATCGCCGACGCCGTGGCGCTGCCCGGCACGACGCGCGTCGTGCGTCCGGACGGACGCGGCCTGGCCTACGCCGGCAGCGGCTCGCGCGTGTACGTGCTGCGCAACGACGCGAACAACATCACCGTCGTGCGCGGCGTCGACGCCGGCGCGGCGGTGAACGACATCCTCATCTCCGGCTCGTACCTCTTCGTGGCCACGGCGAACGGCGTCGCACACTTTGATCTCTTCGATCCCGCGAATCCCACGCGTACCAGCGCCACGCTCTTCACGTCGTCGCCGAACGTGCTGTCGCTTGCCAGCGCGAGCTCGCGGCTCTACGCCGCCGACAACGACACGTCGCTCGAAGTCTTCAACATCAGCATCCCCTCCGCGCCGCAGCACACGAGCACTCTGGCGACGTTGCGCGCCACCTCCGTGCACGCGACGCCGGACGGCACGGTCTACGTCTCCGACGCCCTGGGCCTCAATACCGACGTCTTCGCCGGCGGCACGACGAAGATCGGGCGCCTGGCGACGGGCACGAATGCATTCGCGCCAACGACGAACGGCGTGCACTACTCGGCCGGCGCGGAGCGCACCATTCGCGCGATCGACTTCACCTCCACGTCGACGGTGAAGGAGCGCTTCGAGACGCAGCTCGCGCCCACCGCGGGCACGGACAACGTCATTCACGCCATGGCGCGCAGCGGCAACAAGCTGTTCGTGGCCGCGGGCGACATCGGCCTGGCGGTGCTCGATGTGGGCAACATCGCGCCGCCGTATCCGGTGGTCGCCTATCGCAGCGGCGCGACGACCAGCGCCGCGATCTCCGGCGACCGCGCCTGGTTCGCCGACGCCGCGGGCAACATCACGGAGACGACCATCGACGCGAACGGCATCGCCCTCAACACCGTGCGCACGTGGGCCGGCGGGACGCTCGTACATCAGTCCGACGGCACGACGCTCCTCGCGTCGAACGGCGCGAAAGCCACACTCTGGTCGCTCGCTCCTGCCACGCCCACGGGCGAAGACACGACGTTCCCCGCGGCGATCAAAAACGCGGCGATCGTGAACGGCACGGTCATCGCGCTGCTCGAGGACGGCAACGTGTGGGCGGGCTCGCAGCAGGTCGCGCTGCCGAAGATCGCCTTCATGGGCGCATCGGGAGCGAACGTCGTTTTCGTGGAGCTGACGAAGGAAGGGCGGACCATTCTCCATCGCTACGGATCGGCGCAGACCATCACCATCGACGGCACCGCCATCGGCGGCGTCGCGGTGAGCGCGACGGAGGCAGCCGTGTTCACGTTCGCCGGCGTGAACGTGGCCAGCTTCGCCGGCGGCGCCGTGCGCGTGCTCGCGGACTCGCCGCAAATCTTCCCCCGCCAGATCGCGATGGCCGGAACGAACGTGCTGCTCCTCGACAGGCGCACGTTGTACGTCTTCGACGGCGAACGCCTCATCCGCCGGCAGCAGTTGCCCGCGGACGGCGTGGCCATCGCCGCGAAATCCTCGATCGCGGTGGTGGCCACGAACGACGGCACGAGCGCGATCTCGTACCTGGCCGCGCAGCCGACGCCGTCGATCGCGTTCGCCAACAGCTTCTACTCGAAGCTCGTGCAGGGCGGCGATCGCACGTACCTGATGGCCGGCGACACGATCGACATCTTCACCAGCGTCACGCACTTCGAGAAGAAGCTCACCTCGGCGGGCATGATCGATCTCGCGGCGACGAACGACGCGCTGTTCACGCTCGCGGCGAACGGCGTCGTCACCGCGTACTCGCGCTGGGGCGTCCCCTACGCGACGTTCACCATCGACGAAGGCAGCGACGCGCAGATGCTGTCCATCGACACGGCGGGCAACGCGGTGTGGGTATCGCTCTCGAAAGGCTGCACGACCGGCGCGTGCCAGAAGAAGACGCTGGTGCTCGATCCGCAATCGCTCGCGCCCTCGGCCACGCTCACCGGCGGCATCACGGACGTCGTCACGACCGGCACGCGCGCGTACGCGCTCCTGGACTTCCCGTCGGAGATCCGCGTCTACAACATCGCCGATCCGCTGCATCCCTCGCAGCTGATCGCCGCGGCAGCGCCGTCATCCGCAACGTCGATCGCCGCCTACCCGGGCCGCGTCTACGTCGCCGGCGACCGCCTCTACGAATACACGGAAACCACGCTCCTCCTGAAGAACACGCATCTCACCGCGGTCACGCCGGACAAAGCGCAGCAGGTGCGCGTCGACGGCAGCTGCCTCGTGATCACCGCACGCAGCGCGAATCCCGAGGCCTACGACGCCGCCACGATGGCGCCCGCAACGACGTTCGAAGTGCCATCAGCCGTGCGCACGATCAGCACACAAACCGGAACGCTGACGCTGCTCACCAATCACTCGGTGGAGGTGTGGTCGACGTCGCCCTCGCCGCCGCGCAAGCGGCGCGCGAGTTAGTCGCTGGCGCTCGCGGGACGACCGGAGCGCCTCCGGCGGGCCGCCACGGGCGGCAGCGCTTGTTGGCCCAGCCAGAACGCACCGCAGTCGCACTGAACGCGGCTCTCGGCAGCCGCACGTGTTGTCGTAAGCGCTGCCGGCCGTGCCGGCCCGCCGGAGGCGCCCTCGTCGTCCCCCGAGCGCCAGCGACGCACTCAGTTCGCCTGCTGCGCGAACTCGACGGTCGTGTTGGCGTCGAGCTTCACGTACATCTTCTTCGTGGGCGGTGCCGGCGCGAGGAACGTGGCGACCAGGATCACGCCCGAGGGTTTGCCGTCGCAGCCGACGGGCATCGGCTGGACGATCTTCAGATCGCCGAGCTGGCGTCCCATGATCTTGCCGCTTTGGTTCACCCACTCCAGGCCTGGCGCCTGCTTCCTGCGGATGGCGTCGGCGAGCGTTTGCGCTTCCTGGAACGTGAGCTTCCCCGTCAGGAGTGTGATCACCTGACGCGGATTTTCCGAGCGTGCCACGAAGCGGTTCACGCAGGCGGCGGAGGCGGTGTGAGCGGAGAGGAGAAGCAGGCCGATGGCCGGGAGAATTCTTTTCATGGACGACAACCGGACGCCTAGACAACGCCGGGCCGCACGGAAATTCCGCAACCCTGTCCCGCCGCGCACGTAATCACAGTTGCCGCGGGCGCAGGGAGCGCCGTGTGTCATCATGAATCCGATGGTCGCTGAGCCCGTTCAGAAGCGGCGCCGCATCTCGCCGGCGTTTCTCGTGTGGCTGGCCGGAGTGGCCACCATCATCGGCTTCGAGCTCCTCGACAATCTCCTGCACACCTTCGACCGCTCCCTGGGCATCCTCAACATCTTCTCGTTCTTCGCCTGGCTGCTGGTCATCGGCCTGACGTTGTACGGATTCGCGCTGGCCGCGCGATGGCTGCTGCAGCAGCTCTTCTGGACCGTCGGCCGGCGCCTGTTCCTCAGTTACCTGCTCGTGGGCGTGATGCCGTTCGTGCTGATGGCGGTGCTGCTGATGACCGTCATCTACATGTTCGCGGCCGTGATGACCCAGGCCTCGCTCCGCGGCGAGCGCCAGGCCACGCTGGGGCAGATGGAGACCTGGGCGCTCGAGCACGCGATGACCGGACGGCGCATCTCCGGCGCGCTGCCGTCGCTGGAGATCTACGACACCACGAACGCTTCGGGCGCGAAGCTGCCGCATTGGCTGCGCACGACGAGCTTCAGCGGCGTCGTGCAGCGCGGCGACGCATCGCTGCTCGTCGCGGCGCGGCAGTTCCCGATGGGCGAAGGCGACACGCGCGGCATCGTGCTCGTGCAGCCGCTGGATCGCAGCTGGGCCGACGCGCTTTACGAGAAGTCGCACATGCTCGTGCGCACCGCGAAGGCGCGGGCGCGGGGCAGCAACATCAACGTCGACGCCGACAAGACATTCAAGGAAGTGCTGGCGGGCAACGTCGGCACGACCATCATCTGGGGCGATATCGCCGAGGTGACGGATTGGGAGTCGGGAAAGGCGGCGGAGGACTACCGGCTGTTCACGCTCATCGCCAATCCTCCGCGCAACCTCCTCAGCTACTACTTCGGCGCAGGCGCCGGCGGCAGCCGCTACTTCAACATTCTGCTGCGCGTGATCATGGGGCTGGCGGCGATGCTGATGATCATGTACGCGATCGCGGCGCTGTTCGCGTCCGTGCTGATCTTCTCCATCTCGCGCGCGGTGAACCGCATCGAGAAGGGGACGCGCGCGGTCGAGCGCGGCGACTTCTCGTATCGCATCCGCATGAAGCGCCACAACCAGCTCGGCGCGATGGCGCAGTCGTTCGACAGCATGACCGCGTCGATCGGGTCGCTGCTGGCCACCGTGTCGGAGAAAGAGCGCCTGCAGAGCGAGATCGAGATCGCGGCGACGATCCAGCGCAACCTCCTGCCGAAGGAAGGACCGAAGTTCCGCGGCGTGTCGTTCTCGGCGCACTTCGAGCCGACGACGTCCATCGGCGGCGACTACTACGACGTCTTCAATCTCGACAAATCGCGCCTGGCCGTGGCCATCGGCGACGTGTCCGGACACGGGCTCTCGACGGGGCTGGTCATGGCCATGGTCAAGGCGGCCATCACCACGCTGGTGGAGGAAGGCGCGGACGAGACCTCGCTCTTCAAACGCCTCAACGAGCTGGTGTTCCGCTCGACGGAGCGGCGCGCCTTCATGACCCTGGCCTTCACGATCTTCGATCTCGATCGCGGCACGATCCGCCACACGAACGCGGGACACCTCTATCCGTACCTCCTGCGCAACGACACCAGCGCACCGCTGTCGATCGAATGCCCGTCGCTGCCGCTGGGCGTTCGCGAGACCATGCTTACGCGAACGGTGGAGGTTCCGCTGCAGGAAGGCGACTCGATCGTCTACCTCTCGGACGGCATCGTGGAGGCGCAGGACGAGAACGGCGACCCGCTGGGCTTCGAGCAGCTGGAGAGTCTCCTGGCCGCGCAGCAGGACCGCACTCCCAACGCGCTGCGCGACGTGATTCTCGACGCGGTGGCGCGCCACTCGGGGACGCGCCCGGCGGACGACGACCGCACGGTGATGGTGCTGCGCTTCGATCATCTGCTCGATCATCTGCGGACGGCGCAGGCGGACGAGCCGCTCGTCGTCGCCGAGGCCAACGCTTAGGGGAACGACGAGAGGCCTCCGGCGGCCGGGGCTGCGAGCCCCGGACCCCGCTGACAGGCTAAGCCTCCGCGACACGTCCGTGCGAGATGCGAAAGTGTGTCGCGGAGGCTTAGCCTGCAAACGGGGTCCGGGGCCCGTGGCCCCGGCCGCCGGAGGCCTCTCGTGGTTCCCTAGCGCAGCGCGGCGGTGGCAGCGGCGCCGGCCGGCTCGACGGGCAACTCGCGCGGAATCACTTCCGCATCGATGGCGCGGCGGATGTGCTTCGAGATGCGGTTGATGTAGTTCACCGTCTCGCGGAACGGCGGCACTCCGTCGTACTTCCACACGTTGCCTTCGCCGGCGTTGTACGCGGCGACGGCGAGATCGGCGTTGCCGTCGAAGGTCTTCAGGAGCCAGCGCAGGTAGCGCGTGCCGGCGTTGATGTTCTGCTTCGGATCGAAGGAGTTGGTGACGCCGAAACGCTCGGCCGTGGCGGGCATGAGCTGCATCAGCCCGCGCGCGCCTTTGTTCGAGAGCGTGCGCGGGTTGTAATCCGACTCCGCTTTGATGACCGCGGAGACGAGCGCCGCGTCGACGTCGAACTTCTTCGCCGCCTCGATGATGATGTCGTTGTACTCCGACTTCCAGAGCGGGCCGCTGGACTCGTGATAGCGCCAGGAGCGCCTCGGGAACACGCCGCCCTGCTCCTCGACCATGGCCTTCACTTCCTCGACCACGGCGGCGGACACGATCTCATCGTCGACGATGCGCTCGATGCGGCGCATGGGGATGGACATCTCTCCGCCGCCCTGCAGCGTCAGCCGGATGGACTCGCCGTCGACCTGATACGCGTCGATCTTCGAGGTGCGGCCGTCCGAGAAGACGGCAATGCTCGCGCCCGCCGGGAGGGCGGCAGCAAGCACAGCGAGAGCGAGGAGGCGGCGCATGGCGGTTCCGTTTGTAACGACGATGGTGTGACGATTATGCCGCCATTCGGTTCCGTCACGCCCTCGGATGAAACTGCTCGTAAATCCGCTGCAGCCGCGCCCGCGACACGTGCGTGTAGATCTGCGTCGTGGAAATGTCGGCGTGGCCGAGCATCATCTGCACGCTGCGCAGGTCCGCGCCGTTCTCGAGCAGGTGCGTGGCGAAGGAGTGCCGGAGGACGTGCGGCGAGATGTGCGCCTTGATTCCGGCCTCGCGCGCGTAGCGGGTGATCTTCATCCAGAACGACTGTCGCGTCATGGGTCGGCCGAGTCTCGAGAGAAAGAGATGCGCGTCGTTGTGCTTGTCGAGCTCGGCGCGGCCTTGCTCCATGTAGCGCACGATGGCGTCGCGCGCGGTATCGCCGAACGGGACGATGCGCTCCTTCGAGCCCTTGCCCATCGTGCGCAGGAAGCCGGCGTCCATGACCAGCTCGTCGATGCGCACCCTGATCAGCTCGCTCACGCGCAGTCCCGTGGCATAGAGCAGCTCGAGCATCGCGGCGTCGCGGAGGCCGGCGGGCGTGGTGCGATCCGGCGCGGCCAGCAGTGCTTCGACTTCCGACGGCTGCAGCGACTTCGGGAGCGTCGACCAGAGCTTCGGGTTCTCGATGTTCTCCGTCGGGTCCGTTTTCAGATGCCGCTCCGCCACCAGAAAGCGGAACAGGCCGCGAATGGCCGCGAGCGCGCGGGCCACCGATCGCGCGGAGATGCCCGCGGTGCGCAGCGACTGAAAGTATTTGACGATGTGCAGGCGCTCGACGCGGTCGAGGTCGAGCTTCGCGTCGTTGAGGTGGTGGCCGAAATGACGGAGGTCGATCGCGTAGGAGGCCAGAGAGTTTTTGGCCAGGCCTTTTTCGACGGAGAGGTAGTCGAGAAAGATCGGCAGGTAGGTGACGAAGTACGCGCCGGTTTCTTTCTTGTCGGGATCAGTCTGCCGCGGCTTGCGCATGCTCGGCCACCACGTCCGCCATGTACGAGCTCCGCACGAACGGGCCGGAGAACGCCGCCTTGAATCCCGTCTCCAGCGCGATCAGGCGGTACTCCTCGAAGACGTCGGGATGGACATACTCCACGACGTCGAGCTTGTCGCGTTTCGGCTGCAGGTACTGGCCGATGGTGACGATCTCCACGTCCGCCTCCACCAGCCGCTTCAGCACGTCGACCACTTCGTCGCGCCGCTCGCCCAGTCCCAGCATGAGACCGGACTTGGTGGTCATCGACGGATCGCAATCCTTCGCGTGACGCAGGACGCCGACGGAGCGCTCGAAGCGCGATCCGGGACGCACGAAGTCGTAGAGCCGCGGCACGGTTTCGACGTTGTGATTGAAGTAATCGGGACGCGCTTCCACCACCGTGCGCACCGATTGCGCATTGCCGCGGAAGTCGGACGTCAATACTTCCACCGCCGCGCCGGGCAATGCATTCCGCAACTCGCGGATGGTGGCCGCGAATTGGGCCGCGCCGCCGTCGTGCAGATCATCGCGCGTCACGCACGTCACGACGACGTGTTTGAGTCCGAGGCGGCGGGCGGTTTCGGCGACGGCACGCGGTTCGTCGGGCGAGGGAGGCGCGTACGGGCGTCCCGTCGTGACGTTGCAGAAGCCGCAGGAGCGCGTGCAGACGTCGCCGAGGATCATGAAGGTGGCCGTGCCGCGCGAGAAACACTCCGTGCGATTGGGGCACGCCAGCGACTCGCAAACCGAGTGCAGCTCGCGCTCGCGCAGCATGGTCTTCATGTCGCGCAGCGAGGCGAGATTGAGTTTTTTCTCACGAATCCATTGTGGGAGGCGCTGAGTCATGGTTCCGGACGCCATTGTAGCGACAATAAAAATGCCGCCCGAGGGCGGCATTTTTGCGCGGCGGGAATCGGTGTCGTCAGTGTCCGACGGAGACCTGCGCCGGCGTGAGGGATTTTTCGATGCACTTGTGGATGAGCTTCTCGGCTTCCGGCTCGGGGATGTTCTTGACGATGGCCACTTCGCTGACGAGCAGGTACTTGGCGCGGTCGTACATCTTCTTCTCGCGGAACGAGAGGCTCTTGCGCTTCTGCACTTCGCTGAGGTTTTTCAGCACTTCCGCCACGTCTTCGAGACGCCCCGTCTTCATTTTCTCGAGGTTCTCGCGGTAGCGGCCTTTCCAGTCCGTGTGGCTCTTGGCCTGCTTCTGTTCGAGCAGTCCCAGAAGTCCTTTGACTTCCTTCTGCGCGTACAGGCGGCGGAGTCCGACGCGGTCCGTGTTCGTGATCGGCACCATCAGCCGTGAATTATTCGCAAGCAGCCGAAGGTGGTAGTAGCTGTCTCCGGGAGGCATGATCGGCGACTCGCCGATGTGCTCCACCACGGTCACTCCGTGGTTCGGGTAAACGAGCTTATCCCCGACCTTGAAACTGACTTTCATTGACGACAAGTGAGGCTCCTTTCGGAAATTGCAGAGGTAAGGCGACAACTAGGGGAGCGGCATTCTACGTCAGCGTTGCATGGGCGTCAAACCATCGAAACTGGGCGTGCCGCGCTGGCGGGGTTGGCGCTATGCAAATTTCGAGCGCGGGCGGTAATCGTTCGTCGAGATCCTACGGCTGCTGCTGTCGAATCCGCCGGAGCAACTGGTGCAGCCGGTCCATTCCCAGGCGCCGCTCCTGATCATTTCCGGTCAGCAGATCCTCGATCTCCTGCAGTTCGTCGCGCGTGGCGCGATCCATCGCCCGCGCCGGCGCGGGTTCCACGGGCGCGGATTGCGGAGGCGGCGCCTGCACCTGGATGCTCGTGCCGGCGGGCCGCGATTCGAGCGAGCGGCGCATGCGCTGCGCCATCGCGCGAATGGACGGAATCTCGTTGTTGTCGAGCGCGCGCTGCACGGCTTTGGCGCTGGCCAGCGCATCCGCGTACGGGCTGTCGGCGTTGTCGACGATCTTGGCCTTGATCAGCGACAGCTCGATGTTGCCGTATCCCGAGGCCTTCTCCACCGACGCCACCACTTTGGCGGTGGCCTGCCGCGCGATGGCCGGAAAATCGACGGGACGGAACTCGCCCGGCTTCAGCCACTGCTTGACGTCGATGGACGTGCGCTCGGTGGCCGAGCCGCGCTCGGCGATGTAGTCGAGATCGACGCGCTCGATCCACACGGGCTTGTTCCTGCGCACCAGCATGCGCCGCGACGGCACCTCGATCTGCAGCCGGTACACCCACGGCCCCTTCACCTCCAGCACTTCCATCTTGTCGCCGCGGTGTTCCACGGAGAAATCGGTGGTCATGCGGCCGGAGTCGAAGCGCTCGAACGACGCGTACTGATACGAGCCGTCGTTGCGCCTGCCGCGCAGGAGGTCGAGGTCTTCGTCGATGATGCGTCGCAGCAGATCGGTGGGCAGGTCGCGCTTGGCCGCCGCGGCCACGCGATCGATGGCGATGGCGTCGTCGGCCACGCGCTGCGCCGCGTCCTGCGCGCGCAGGCTCGTCGTCAGCAGCAGTGCCGCAATCAGAGTCTTTTTCATCCCAGCTCTCCCAGCACGCTCGTGCCCGTGAGTCCCTGCTTCGGCAGCTCCAGCAGATCGGCGATGGTTGCGCCGAGGTCGGCGAACGTGCTGCGCGTGCCGAGGGGACGTGCGCCGCGGACGCGCGGTCCGGCGATGACCAGCGGCACGTATTCGCGGGTGTGGTCGGTGGAGACGTCGGTCGGATCGCAGCCGTGGTCGGCGGTGATGAAGACCAGGTCGTTCTCGCGCAACGAGCCGAGCAGCGCCGCAAGCTCGCCGTCGAACGTCTCCAGCGCCTTCGCGTAGCCGATCGGATCGTTGCGGTGGCCGTACTTGGAGTCGAAGTCGACCAGGTTGGTGAAGATGAAGTCGGCGTTCGACTGGCGCACGAGATCCATGGTCTTGCTCATGCCGTCGGAGTTGGACTCGGTGCGGATCTCCTGGCTGATGCCGACGCGGTCGAAGATGTCGGCGATCTTGCCGAGGCCGATGACTTCGCGGCCGGCCTTGTGCGCGCGCTCGACGACGGTCTCGCCGGTGGGCCTCACCGAAAAGTCCTTGCGGTTCGCGGTGCGCTTGAAGTGTCCCGCACCGGTGCCGACGAACGGCCGCGCGATGATGCGTCCGATGTTGTGCTCTCCGCGCATCAGCTCGCGCGCCTCGGCGCAGATGCGCCACAGCTCTTCGACGGGGATCACTTCCTCGTGCGCGGCGACCTGGAAGACGGAGTCGGCGGACGTGTACACGATGGGCGCGCCGGTGCGCATGTGCTCTTCGCCCAACTCGTCGAGGATCACCGTTCCCGACGCGGCCTTGTTGCCGAGGGTCTTCCGTCCGATGCGGCGCTCGTACTCTTCGATGATCTCGCGCGGGAAGCCGTTGGGATAGGTGCGGAACGGGTCCTCGACGATGAGGCCCATCATTTCCCAATGCCCGGTGGTGGTGTCTTTGCCCGCGCTGACTTCGGCCATGCGTCCGTACGCGGCGCTGGGGTTTTCGATCGTGGCCGGCGTGGGCAGGGTGTGCAGCAGGCCGAGGCGCGTCAGCGTGGGAAGGGTCGGATGTTGACTGTCGAGGACGTGGCCCAGCGTGTTCGACCCCTCGTCGCCGAATTCGGCGGCGTCGGGGAGCTCGCCGACGCCGAGGGAGTCGCAGACGATGACGATGGCGCGGTTCTTCATGGGGCGCAGTTTATCCCGCGCGCGCTCTCCGGCTCCTAGGAGGACTTTTTGGTGCGCGGCGCCGCGACGCGGCGCGCGGAGACTTTGGTGCGCTGGGTCAACCGGACGAGCGTGCGCAACGCTTCGTTGACCGACTCCGAATCCGGAAATACCTCGAGCAAGTCGGGCGCAAGGACGCGCAGGTTCCGAGACTTGTAGTAGTCACGCGCGTACGGATTCGGCCTCGCATTCGAGAAGTCGATTTCCCGGTCGAGCGGATCCTCAGACGCCTCTGTTTTCTTCTTCATACCTGAGTTTCTCTTGGCGATTCGCGATGCGGCTACTGATGATGCGAACCGTGTCTTGCTCACGA
>DATLBM010000201.1:0-2996 GCA_035526885.1 Thermoanaerobaculia bacterium
CGAAGCGCCGAGGCCGATCAACGCCACGAGCAGCGCGACAGGAACGAGCGCGGGCCCGAGCTCGCGCATCACCAGACGCCGAAGGTCGCCGGCCTGATCCTCGCCTTCATCGGCCGTGACGTAGGAGCGGTACTCCTTCGCAGTCACGTGCCGCACGAACTGGCGGAGGTCTTCGGGATCGCCCCAGTTCAACGCGGGATTGCCGCTCGCCGCGATGGGGAGATAGGCATAGACGGCGATCGTCGCCAGCGCGCCGAGTCCCAGAGCAATCGCGAAGTGGCGCGAGCGAACGAGCGTCAGTCCGCCGACGCGCACGACGAAAAACAGGACGCCGAGGAGGGCGAATCCGAACGTGAGGTAGTGCACGCCCAGACCGGCGCCGCCGAGGATGGCCGCGGCGTAGAGCAGTCGCACGGAGCGCGTGCCCCGCCACCGCAGCACCACCGCCAGCAACGCGCAGATCAGAAACGTGTTCAGCGCATAAACCTCGGCCACCGTCGCGTAGGCCCAGAGCGTGCGCGAGAACGCGAGCAGCAGGCCGCCGGCGACCATGGCCGCGGCGACGACGAGCGGCGATGCGGCAGTCGCAGGCGGCTCGACCGCGACCTTCGCTTTCTTGCGCTTCTCCACCGGCCGCGTCGCGACGACGGTCACCAGAATCTCGGCGATCACCATCGCTGCTGCGGCCGCGGCCAGCGCCGCAAACAACGCCGAGGCGAGGTTCGCGCGCCAGGCGATGTTGCCCATCGGCAGCAGCGTCACCAGATGCGTGAGCATCAGGAAGAGCGGAAAGCCCGGTGGATGCGCGCTGCCGTGCGACCAGGCAGCCACCGTGAGGAAGCCGCTGTCGATGAAAAACACCGTGGGCGCGAGCGTGGCCACGTACACGCCGAAGGCGGCGAGAAAGATCGCCGCCGCCACGATCACGACGGTTCGATCCGCGGACACGACGGCGGACGCTATCACACGCGCATAATCCCTAGACACAAGGAGGTACGCCCATGCCGCCGCTGCGCATTGCCATCCCCATCTACCCGCAGGTGGACATGATCGACGTCGCCTCGACCGTCGACGCATTGAAGCGCATCCCGGATTACAGTTCGTACGCGCTGGAGCTCGATCTCGTCGCCGCCACGCTCGATCCGATCGTCACCGGCCAGAACGTGAAGATCGGTCCGACGAAAACGTTCGCGGACTACAACGACGATCCGCTGGACGTGCTGCTGCTGCCCGGCGCCGGCGATACGAGCGGCGCAACGAGCGATCCGGTGCTCATGAAGTTCGTGAAAACGCGGGGCGAGAACGCGCGACACGTCGTCTCGGTCTGCACCGGCGCGCTCATCCTGGGCAGCGCGGGGCTGCTCGACGGCTACCGCGCCACCACGCACTGGATGGCCATCGGGGGCCTCACGGCGATGAAGAACGTGCGCGTCGTGAACGGCTATCCGCGCTGGGTGCACGACCGCAATCGCCTCACCACGGGCGGCGTGGCGTCGAGTCTCGACGGCGCGCTCTATCTCATCTCGCTGCTGGCCGGCGAGCAGACGGCGAAGTGCGTGCAGCTGCTCATCCAGTACAACCCGCATCCGCCATTCGACTGCGGCGATCCGGCTGTCGCGGATGCGGACACGTACTTTCGCGTCGCCGGCGGGTGATCACTTCCGCAACTCCGCCAGTCGCGCGCGAAGCGCAGCGTTGTTCGGATGCAGCTCCGCCGCGACTTCGAGCAGCGCGATCGCGCGCGGCTTCGCGTCGCGCGCGAGGAAGTTGGCGATGTTCAGGAGATTGCCGGCCGACGCGTAGTCGCTCGGATCGATGCTCACGGACGTCGCCAGCAGCGACTTCGCGCGCGCCGTGTCGCCGCTCATCAACGTGAGGACGCCCAGGAGGCCGTTGATGGCGGCGGAGCGCGGGTAGAGCGCGTAGGCGAGGTTGGCAACGCGGGTCGCCCCGGCGGCGTCGCCGCTCCGCACCTTGTCCTCCGCGATGGAGATCAGCGGTCGCGCAAAGTCGGGCTTGAGCGTTGCGGCCACGAGCTGCTCGCGATTGCGCTCCAGCGCGGCCACGCCTTCATCCGATGCGGCGTCGACGCGCTGCAGTTCCGGAGTCCACACGCGATTCCAGTCGGCGAGCCACGTGGCGATGTTGCGCGTGAACGCGCGATCGAAATTGCGCTGCGGCGATGCGGCGGCGTAGTCGGCGAAAAAGCGCAGCGGGCCTTCGCGATGGTAGACGTCGAGATCGCGCTTCGATGACGCCAGCACGCTCGCCATGTACGACCCGAGCTTCGTCAGCGCTTCGCCGGACACGGGCTGCGCGCCGTCCACGGCCAGCGCGTGATTGCTCTGCGCGCGCTTGAAGTAATCGAAGGCGTTGGCCAGCTCGCGCGCGTCGGTGGTCATGGGCTTGCCGTAGCGGTCGTAGTAGCCGAGGCCGTAGAGATAGGCGTCGTTCATGGCGCGCCAGGCGGACTGCGTGGCGTCGTCGTTCGCGCGCGCGCCGATCGGCGCGGGATCGCCGAGGAAGATCTCGATGAGCTTGTCCTCGAGGGCGTCGAGGTCCGCGTTCTCGAAGTTCGTGGCCAGCGCGACGGCGAAGCGCTCGTGCGGAACGATCACCAGATCCGTGCGCGTCTCCTGCTGCGCGCCGGAGTGCGCGACCATCCAGCGTCCGTTGCGCATGACCACGCCGAAGCCGAGGCCGTAGCGGGTGTAGCGGCCATCCCGCGTGGGCTGCATCGACCATGCGGCGTCGCGGGTGGAAGTCTTCAGCACTTTGCCGCCGGCCAGCCCTTCGACCATGCGGATCATGTCGTCGACCGTCGAGCGCGTGCCGCCGCCGCCGAAGCGGCTGGAGACGTCGATGTACTCGCTGCGCCGCAGCTTGCCGCCCTCGAGCACGTAGCCGGTCACGCGATGCGGGATGATCGCGCGCGGATCGTCCATGCGCGTGGAGGTCATGCCCAGCGGCTTCCACACGTTCTCGGTCAGGTACTC
>DATLBM010000202.1:0-12580 GCA_035526885.1 Thermoanaerobaculia bacterium
GGATCGACAGATCGACCTTGCCGCCGCGGATCATCGAGAAGGAATCGGAGCTGGAGAAAAACGACGCGCCGGGCAGCACGGTCACGGTCTGCTTGCCGGCGTTGATCAGATCCGCGTCGACTTCTTCTTCGCGCGGAAACGGTCCCAATCCCAGGATGCCGTTCTCGCTCTGCAGGATGACCTCCATCCCCTCGGGGATGTTGTTCGCGACGAGCGTCGGCATGCCGATGCCGAGGTTCACGTAGAAGCCGTCGCGCAGTTCCTGCGCGGCGCGGCGGACGATCTGTTCGCGCGTCAGTGGCATCGCTTACCCCTTCCTCACCGTGCGCTGCTCGATGCGCTTCACGCGCGGCGCGACCACCACGCGGTGCACGAAGATGCCGGGCGTGTGGATGCAATCGGGATCGAGCTGGCCCGGCTCGACGAGCTCCTCGACCTCGGCCACGCAGATCCTGCCCGCGGTCGCCGCCATCGGATTGAAGTTGCGCCCGGTCTTGCGATAGACGAGATTGCCGAGGCGATCGCCTTTCCACGCGGCGACGAGCGAGAAGTCGCCGACGATGCCGCGCTCCATGACGAACATGCGGCCGTCGAACTCGCGCGTCTCTTTGCCTTCCGCGACGATCGTGCCGAAGCCCGCGGGCGTGTAGAACGCGGGGATGCCCGCGCCGCCGGCACGCATGCGCTCGGCGAGTGTGCCCTGCGGCACGAACTCGACTTCCAGCTCGCCCGCCAGGTACTGCCGCTCGAACTCCGCGTTCTCGCCGACGTACGAGGAGACCATCTTGCGGATCTGCCTGGTCTGCAGGAGCAGGCCGAGGCCCCAGTCGTCGACGCCGGCGTTGTTGGAGACGCACGTCAGGCCGGTGACCTTCTTGTCGACCAGTGCGTTGATGAGGTTCTCGGGAATGCCGCACAGACCGAAGCCGCCCACGACGAGCGTCGCGCCGTCCGGAACGTCCCGGATCGCCTCGGCCGCGGATGCAACCACTTTGTTGATCATGGCGCCGCGGAAGATATCAAAATGACGCGCGTGAAGACGCTGGGCATCATCGGCGGCATCGCTCCCGAATCGACGGTCGCGTACTACCGCAACATCCTGGAGCTGTGCCGCGGCGCGTATCCGCCGGTGATCATCAACAGCATCGATCTGACGAAGATGATCGGCCTGATCACGGACGCGCGCTTCGACGACCTCGCCGTGTATCTCGGCGCAGAGTTGGAGAAGCTCGCGCGTGCCGGTGCCGAGATCGCGCTGTTTGCGTCGAACACGCCGCACATCATCTTCGACACGCTGCGCGAGCGCTCGCCGCTGCCGCTGATCAGCATCGTGGAGACGGCGCGTGACGCCGCGGTGCGCGCGGGACTCCGGCGCGTCGCACTCTTCGGCACGCGCTTCACGATGCGCGCGCCGTTCTACGCCCGCACGTTCGCGGAGGCAGGCATCTCTGTCGTCGTTCCAAACGATGACGATCTGGAGCACATCCATCATCGCTACATGTCGGAGCTGGTGAACGCGCAGTTTCTCGACTCGACGCGCGCGGAACTGCTGCACGTCATCGACAGGATCCCGAACATCGACGGCGTGATCCTCGGCGGCACGGAGCTCCCGCTCCTCTTGAGCGCGAGCGAGCACGCCGGCGTGCAGCTGCTCGACACGGGCCGCCTGCACGCCGAGCGCGCGGTGGAGGCGATGCAGTGACGGACGCCGAGATCCGCGCGCAGATCTACGATCAGTTCCTGCACAGCGGCATCGCGCCGTCGTCGCTGGAGATTGGCGACGACGAAGCATTGAAACGCCTCGCGGACGGACGCGTGATCGTGCTCGACGACGCGGGTGAAATCTTGATGGCCCCGCCCTTCTCCGCGGTGCCGACGCCGTTCCTCGTCTTCACCGCCAACCTGCGCGCGTTCGGCAACTGCATCTGGGACGCGCTGGGCATCGCGGCGATGACGAAGTCGGACGCGGTGATCGCAGCCAGCTGCGGCGACTGCGGCGCATCGATGCATGTCGACGTCGCCAACGGCGCCGTCGACGGCTCGGGCCTCATCCACTTCGCCATCCCCGCGCGCCTGTGGTGGCAGAACATCGTCTTCACGTGAAAGACGATGCTGCTCTTCCGGGACGAAGAGCACATCGACCGCTGGTGCGCGCAATGGCACCAGCCGCGCGGCGCCATCCTGTCCCTCGAAGCCGGCTGGCGCCTCGCGCAGGCGTGGCACGGCCCGGATCGACGCGACCCGGAGTGGCGGCGGCGGACGGTGGAGGAGACGGAGTCGCTCTTCGCTTCACTGAACTTGCTCGGCGACTTCTGGCGCCTGCGGTGACGTCGCGCAACTGATCGCGTCGCGCAGGCGCCGCGCGGCCGGACAGCGCTTCTGCGCGACCCAGCCCAGGACGCCGGACAGCACAAGCACGATCACGAACGGCAGCGCGGTCTTGCGAAAGATCAGTCCCATCCAGCCGCACGACGCGTTCTTTGCGCCGCGCACGAGCGACGCTGCCAGGGCGGCGGCTGGAACGACCCGCGCCGCGATGGCGACGAGCGCGCGCTTCACGTCAGTGAGTATGCGCGTGATCGTGATCGTGGTGATGGTCGTGATCGTGGTCGTGGTCGTGTGTGTGTCCGGCCATGCCCGACTGCACCTGCTCCGCCACCTGGCGCGCCAGCTCGCGGAACGCCGCAGACGCCGGCGACTGCGGATCGCTGACGACGATCGGCTGACCGGTGTCGCCGCCCACGACCACTTTCGGATCGATGGGCACTTCGCCGAGGAACGGCACGCCGAGCATCTCCGCGGTGCGCTGTCCGCCGCCGTGGCCGAAGATCTCTTCGCGCTCGCCGCAGTGGCGGCAGATGAAGTAGCTCATGTTCTCGATGATGCCCAGCACCGGCACGTTGACCTTGCGGAACATGGCCAGGCCTTTGCGCGCGTCGATGAGTGCGACGTCCTGCGGCGTCGTCACCACCACCGCGCCGGTCAGGCCGGCCTTCTGCGTCAGGGTGAGCTGCGCGTCGCCGGTGCCGGGCGGGAGATCGATGACCAGGAAATCGAGCGTGCCCCACTTCACGTCGGTGAGGAACTGATCGATCGCTTTCATGACCATCGGCCCGCGCCAGATGACGGGCGTGTCGGCGTCGGTGATCAGTCCGAGGGACATCGTTTTCACGCCGTGGCGTTCCATGGGGATGATCTTCTCGTCGCCTTCGTCGATCTGCGGCCGCCCTTCGATGCCGAGCATCATCTGCTGCGAGGGGCCGTAGATGTCGGCGTCGAGGAGGCCGACGGTGTAGCCGAGGGCGCGCAGCGAGAGCGCGAGATTCGTGGAGACGGTGGATTTGCCCACGCCGCCTTTGCCCGAGGCGACGGCGATGCGGTACTTCACGCCGGCCAGCGTGTTCGGCGCGCCGGCCATCGGCGCGGAGGCGCCGGCGCTCTGGCGCGCGCCCATCTCGAGATTGAGATTCACGTCCGTGACGCCTTCGAGCGCACGCACCGCCGCATCGGCATCGCGCGCGATCTGCTGTCCGACTGACGGGTTCTCGGTCTGGAAGTGAATGGTGAATGAGACGGTGCCGCCGTCGACGCGCACGTCGCGGACGAAGCCGAAGGACACGATGTCGCGGGAAAGGCCCGGAAAGCGGACCTTCTTCAGCGCATCAAGTACCTGTTCCTGTGTTGGCATGAGCTCTCTCCTGTTGAAGCCATCGGTCGTACGACTCGCGGATGATCGGAATGGCTTCGTCGGAGGAGCCGACGACCTTGATCACGTCGAAGTCGGGCGGGCTGACGAGGCCGCGCTCGACCATGGTCGCGCGCATCCACTCGATCAATCCCGGCCACATTGTACCGACCAGGATGAGCGGATGCTGCTTCATGTGCTTGACCTGCAAGAGCTGCCAGACCATGAACAGCTCCAGCGCCGTGCCGATGCCGCCGGGCATCACGATGAAGGCGGAGGAGAGACGGATGAAGTGATGCAGCCGCGAGAAGAAGGTGCGGTGGCGGAAGACTTTGTCGACGAACGGATTGGCCGCTTCCTCGCTGGGCAGATGAATGGCCAGCCCGAACGAGCGCGACTTGCCGCCGGCCCGCCCCTCGCGCGCGCCGGCGTTCGCGGCTTCCATCAGACCGGGACCGCCGCCGGTGACGATGTCCACACCCATGCGCGCCAGCTCGGCCGACAGCGTCTTGACCTGTTCGTAAATGGGATCGCCGCGGCGGATGCGCGAGCTGCCGAAGACCGAGACGCGGTAATGCTCGACGCGCTCGGGCTGGATCTGGTCGAGATCGTTGATCGTCTCCCAGAGCTGATAGATGGCGCGGTCGAGGACGTGAATGGGATCGACGGACGAGGGCTGCTTCTTCGCCGCTTGCGCGCTGCGCAGCTCCTCGAGCTGAGGAGTGGTCGTTCTGCGGTCTCGCTGGTTTCGCCGGTCCTGCTCTGACATGGCTGAAGTTGCCAGCGAGGAGGATGCCACCTACTTCGTCGTAATCCAAACTTCTTTCGAAAACTCTTTCAGCTTCGATTCCGCCCCGCGCGCCGCCTCCTCGGAGTCGAACTTCACGCGCACGCGATACGTCGCGCCCTTGTCCGTGGCGCCGCGCTCGACGTAGGCGGCGGTGAATCCGCGGTCGATGAGCTTCGCCGCGAGCGACTCCGCGGTCTTCTGATCGGAGGTCGAAAGGAGCTGGGCGTAGGTGGTGACGCGCGGCGCCGCGGACTGCGGAGTCGCTGCGGGCGCCGTGGTTTCGGTCGGCGCCGGCGCTTCTTCGACCACGGATGCGGTGGCCGCCGCCGGCTCAGTGGCTTCCGTCGCCGGAGGCGTACTCTCGGTCGTCTCGGCCGGCGCAAAGTCGGAGTTTTCGACGGGCAGCTCGACGATCTTCCCCTCGCTCGCGCTCTTCTTCGCGGGCGCCAGCGACGCCTCGGTCACCACCGGCGTTTCCTTCTGCACGACCAGGCGCTCGTCGGCCTGACCTTTTCCGATCATCAGCCCGAAAGCGAAGGCCGCGGCCAGCGACAGGAGCAGGAGGACGAAGGCCACGAAGGCCTGGCCCGCGGTCAGAGAGATCTCGTAATGAGACTGATCGTCAGCAGCGTGAAGTTCTTCCATTCGCCCTTCCTCCCGGAACATCACTACTTGGCTGGCGGTGCCGCCGCGTTCCAGTTTGTGTGATAGACGACACCATTGTCAAAGTAGATCGCCGATGCGCCGCCGTCGGCCTTCGGGTAGATCCACACCGAATACACGCGTTTGTTCTGTACCACCTGCTTGATCCAGTCTTCGCGCGGCACGCCCACGATGCGGCGGACGTCCTCTTCTTTCATGCCCTGCTTCACGGAGGCGAAGCCGGTCATGGAGACGAAGCGCTTCTGCTCGGCCAGGGCGATGCGCGACTGCGCGTCGGCATTGCCCGGATCGAGCTCGAGTGCCTCGCGGTAGAGCGAGATCGCCCGGTCGTAACGAGCGAGGACGCCCATGTATTCGTCGCCGAGGAGGATCTTCTCGCGCGCGAGGAGTTTCGCGGCGCGCGGATCGCCGGTGCGCAGGTGGTATTCGTGCACGCGATCGATGTACGGATCGTAGGTGGGCTGGAGCTTTTTCATGTTCTCGAGCACGAGCTCGATCTGCTCCTGCCGCGGCGTGGAGGCCAGCGGCTTCTTCTGCGCGTCGCGCAGGGTCTGAATCCACTGGTAGTCCTTGGAGAGCACGGACCACTCGGCATCGTTGGGCTGGGTGGGAGGTCCGGCCGGGGTACAGGCGAGAGCGAGGGTGAGGAGAACGAGGAGTTTCCGCATGGAGTCGGGAACGGATTTTAATGCCTGGCCGTTCTGCGCCGCTCCGCGACGACGCGCAGTTGTTGCGACGACGCGCGATAGAGCGTATCTCCCAGGTACTGCACGGTGAGGGTCGGCGATGCGGGCAGGCCCGTGAGCCGCGTCCTGGCGATGGCTTTTCCGTTCGCACCTGCCTGCAACGCGATGCGCGCGATCTCCACGCTGCCGTTCATCACGGCGACGCTGCCCGTCGGTGCGACGACCGGCGATCCCTCCACCGTGACGCTCAGATCGAACGCGCCGTTCGCGGCGGATGTCAGCCCGCCGGTGATGGTCACGTTGCCCTGCCGGACGAACACGGACTTTTCGAACGTCGCCGGCAGGAACGTGGCGTCGCCGCTGTACGCGATGGTGAACGGCGTCACGTCGAGCGCGCGGAAGTACACGGGGACGGCGAGCGTCGTCTCGCTGCCGTCGAGCGTGCGGCGCGCCAGTTCCTGGCCCGCTTTGGTGGCGACGATCACGGTACCGGTGGCACGGGCGGCCGTCAGCGGCGCGGTTCCCGAGGGAACGATCGTCACGGTCAAGGCCTTCTCGATCGAGATCGCGGTGAGATCGGTGGTGACCGTCAGCGCGCCGGGCCACTTCGGCGTCGTGCCCGCCGCCACCACCTGCGCGACGAGCGGGTTCTGCGTTCCCGCGCACGTGATGCGCGACGTGCCCGGGGCCAGCGCGCGCACCTGAAACGTGTACACGTCGCCGACCTTCGTCACCTCGGACGCTACCTCGATGATCGCGGACTCCATCGACGACACGAACGGCAACGCTCCGGGAAACGTGCCTTTCGGCAGCGCCGTGACGGTGCCGATCTGTCCCGGGACGAGAAACGCGGGCGTCATGGAGATGCTGCCGTCGATGGCGTTGACCCAGGTGGCGGCGTTGTTCGCGGTTTGCGGATCGCGCTCGAACGCGGTGGCGACGGCGCTCTTGTACGTCTGCCCGTCATAGGTCGAGCCGTCGCTGCCGGCGAACCCGGTCTCGTTCACCAGGAGCTGTCCGATCCGGCAAGCCCTGCAATCATGCGACGTCAACTCGGGTGTCGAGGTGATACGCACGTCGATGTTCGTCGCCGCGCCCGGACCGAGATTCGTGACCTTCGCGCTGGTGCCGAGCGGTCCGGAGGTCACGCTCAGGTCGGCCGTCTGATCGTCGTCCTCGATCATGCCCACGCCGTCGTTCCGCGCGATGCGCGCGTTGCGCAGCGTGAGGAAGAACGTCTCGTTGCTCTCCAGCGCGGAGTCTGGCCGCACGTGCACGTCGATGGTCTTCGAAGTCTCGCCCGGCGCGAAGGTGAGCGTGCCCGCCGCGGCGTCGTAGTCTTCGCCCGCGCGCGCGGTGCGGTCGGCGGTCGCGTAGTCGACGCTCATCGCACCCGGCTGCGCAGGCGCGAGCGTGATGGTGAATCGCGCCACCCCGTTCTCCCCCGCCCGCGCGTCGGACACGGAGAACCGCGCTTCGCTCAGAGGCAAGGCCCACAACTCGGATCCCGTGGACTCGGTCGTGGCGCGAAAGAACATGGTGTCGCGCACTCTCGTGAGCTCCTCCGGCGACGAGTCGGCCGGTCCGGGGTTGATGTCGTACAAGAGCCGCGTGCCGGCGGGCGTGCCGTCGGTCACCCACAGCTCGATTCCGTGCGCATCGTCGCGGCCGGCGAAGAAGACCTGTCCCTCGATGCTCACCGCGTACGGCGATGCGGTGCTGGTGGTCAGCAGCACGGTCCCGTTCTTCGTGCCGTCGCTGCTCCACAGCTCGAACTTGCCGCCGCGATACTGCGGGAACACGATCCGGTAACCCAACGCGACGAGATCGTTTTTCGTGGCGTTGCCGCCGAGGTCGAAGTCCATCAGCTCCGACGTGCTGGTGGCGTCGGTGACGCGCAGCTTGACACCGTCGACGAAGAACAGATTGGGTCCCGCGCCGCGCATCTCGGTGATGCTGGAGATTTTCGTGACCGATGCGGTGCCGCTCAGCGTGCCGTCGCTCTTCCACAGCGAGTCGCCTAGCTCGAAGTAGATGGTGCCCGCTGCCGACGCCAGCGCGCCGGGCTGCCCGCCGAGCTCGGGAACGAACGCGCGTGTGCCCGCGGGCGTCCCGTCGGTGATCCACAGCGAGCGCTCGGCGGTGAAGATCCAGCGTCCCGCCACCTCGATCATTTTCGCGGGATCGGTGCCGCCGAGACGCGTGGCCGGCGCGTTCAGGACAGGCGCGGTCTGCCACAGCGTCGCGTCGACGTTGCGGTCGAGCACGCGCGCGAAGAGCACGTCGCGGAACGGAAAGTACGCTTCGATCTGGAATCCGCCGAAGCGCTGCCGGAAGGCGTCGTCGACGGCGGTACCGGCGACGCTGCCGTCGCTCACGAACGTCTTCACCGACGTGCCGAAGACTTTCACGAGGATCATGGAGCCGGCGCCGATGGGTTGCTCCGGATGCTGTCCCGTCTCCATCAGCTTGAACGTCCCCGCCTCCGTGCCATCGCTCCGCCACAGCGACGCCTCGGCGAGACCCGACGCCGCGAGCGTTCCTTCCGTGGCCTGGAAGAACAACAGCTCGTTCGTGGCGGTGAGCATCGACGGTCCCGCCGACGGCGCGACGTCCGCCGCGAGGTTGGCGATGAGATGGGTTCCCTCGACCGTGCCGTCGCTGACCCACGGCTCCTCGCCGTTGAGCAGCGTGTCGCCGGAGAAATAGAGCTTGCCGTCGATCGCCGTTCCTTCGAAAGAGAGGCCGACGGACGACGACAGCAGGCGCGTGCCCGCAAGCGTCCCGTCGGTGGCCCACAGTTGGCCGCCGATGTTCGGCTGCGACCTGCCGGTCAAGAACAACCGGTTTCCGGCCGCGGTGATGAATGCCGCGGCCAGCGCCGTGGGGTCGGGAGTGAGATCCGCGAACAGCATCGTGCCGGCATTGGTGCCGTCGGTCGTCCACGGCTCGAACCCGTGGGCCTCGTCCCAGCCGGTGAAGAACAGGCGATCGCCGACCGCGGCCAGATCGGGGTCGACGACCTCGTACGTGCCGCGCGAGCCGGGCGTGAGATCGCGCACCATGCGCGTGCCCGCGGCAGTGCCGTCGCTCACCCACAACTCGCGGCCGGAGACGTCGTCGTTTGCGACGAAGAACACGCGATTGCCGAGGGGTGCGAGCAGCGAGGAGCGGTTGACGTCGAACGCGGAGCGTGTGCCCGGCGCGAGGTCCGCGACCATCCGCGTGCCGGACCCGGTGCCGTCGCTGACCCACAACTCGAATCCGGCCGCGGCAGTGCCGCCGACGAAAAAGAGCTGTGCCTGCGCCACGGTCAGCCGGAGCGCGGAGACGGATGCCACCTTCACCGTGCCGCTTTCGGTACCGTCGCTCTTCCACAACGCGCCCGCCGCCGGGTAATACACGACGCCGTTGAAGACCACCGGCGTGCCCGGATTCGAGCTAGCGGCGCCGTCGACGAGGTCCTTCAGCAGATGCGTGCCGGCGGCGGTGCCGTCGGTGATCCACAGCTCGCGGCCGTGAGTGCCGTCGACGGCGCTGAACAGCATGCGCGATCCGAGGACGATCGGCGCGCCTGGGCTCGAAGACGCCGTGCCCGGGTTGATGTCGGCAATGCGATGCGTGCCCGCCGAGGTCCCGTCGGTCGCCCACAGCTCGACGCCGCTGTCGGGCGTTGTCGCGCGGAACAGCAACTGATCGCCGAGGACGCCCATGATCGACGGCACCGAGGATGCGGAACCGGGAACGAAGTCGCTGACCAGCGTCGTGCCGCCCGCGGTGTCGTCCGTGCTCCAGAGCTCCCTGCCGGTCGTCTTCGTCGACGCCGCAAAGTACGTGCGGCCACGGAATCGCGTGAACGAGAATGCGTCGGGCGCCGACGATGCCGGCGAAACGGAGTTGGTCGTGTTGATGTCTTTGACGAGGTACGGTGTCTGCGCCTGCACGGCGGCGCACACACCGAGCAGGAACGCGAGGAGAGCTCTGGACATGGGATCAGGGGCCTTGGACGTAATGACCGGGAGATTTTCGCATGAGCACGACGCCGAGGCGAACGCCGTCCGGGAGCTCGATGTGGGAGCGCTCGACCGAAACGTAGCCGCAGCGCTCGTACAGCGGGACGCCCGGCAGCGTGGCCATCAGCTCGAGCGTCGTGAATCCCGCACTCCTCGCCGCCTCCTCGGAGGCTTCGAGAATGCGACGCCCGAGACCGCGGCGTGCTTGCGAGGGATCGACGAACATGGCCCGGATGCGGGCCACGTCGGAAAAGCCGCTGACCTGGTCCTGATCGCTCGTGCCGGTGAAGAGCTTCGCGCGGGCGCTCCAGCCGCCGGCGGCGATCAGCGTTTGGCGGTTGCCGGTCGGCGGTTGACGGTCATCGTCGATCACGTAGTACGTACCATCGTCGATGAGCTGGACGTCCGGCACGCCGATGTAGCGCATGGCGCTTGCGGTCTGTTGCTCGTCATAGAAACCGCGGCTCAATGACGAGATCGAGGCTTGCATCAGCCGCTCGATCGCCGGAAGATCAGCGCGCGTTGCCAGGCGAACGTCAACCGCCAACCGATCACCTCCGCAGCGATTTCGCGGCCGCCATCACTTCACCGTCCATCGATCCGCCGAACTCGCGCTTCACCTCGAACAGCCAGCCCGAGAGCAGCTCGTCCATCACCGTCTGCACCACCGTGCCGTGATCGCGCGAGCCCGAGGCGTAGAGATTGTTCAGGAGCTGATCGAAATCGATGCGGCCTTCGTTCACGAAGGTGATCCCGGAGAGATACGGCAGCGTGCCCGGCGAGAGATGCAGCGCCACGCGGTCCGCGAAGTCGTAGACGTGATCGCCGATCTTGCGGAAGACGATCGCGAAGACCCGCTGAAACACGCCGTTGTATTTCTCGACCAGCGCTTCCAGCTCGTACTCGGTCTCGACGGCGGCGCGCTTCTCGTCGATCGCGGCCACTTCCGCGTCCTGAATGAGATTCACCGCCAGCAATCCCCAGATCGTGCGGAAGGTCTGGAAGTTGGAGAGGTAACTGCGCGCGCACAGCTCTTCGACGGTCTGCGGATCGGAGAGGAGGCTGAGCACGTGGCTCTCGTCTTCGCTGAGCTCGAGCTGGAAGGTGCGCGAGTCGGCGTTGGGCACCGGCTCGAGCGAGCGGTCCAGACGGCCCACGCCGCGCGTGATCAGCGACCAGTACTCGATGCGGCGCACGCCGTCGAGGATCAGCCGCTCGGTGGCCAGCGGGAGCGAGATCACGCCCTCGGGGATCTGATCCATGAACTCGATCATGTAGCTGCCGGTGCGATAGGCCATGGCATTGAGCACGATGGCATTGGACTGGCGCTCGATCGCCCGCGGCAGATCCTCGGGCTTCAGATACCCGAGCTCGCACAACAAACCGCCGATGCGCCGCTGCACGACCAGGCGCTCCATGGCCTGGTGGTACTGCTGGATGTTCAGCTCTCCGCTGCGCAGGAGCGTCTCGGCCAGTCCGACGTCGGGATCGGTGCTGACCGCGGAGACGATGCGGCCCTCGCCGAAGTAGATGGTGTCGGAACGCCCGACGGCCTCGAGCGACAGCACGGCCGTCTCGCTGCTGCGCACGATGGAGCGGAAGAGATCGGGCACGGTGGTCTCCGCGAGCTCGCCCTGGATGGACAGGTTCTCTTCCATGGCCGGACATTCTCTGCCAGAAGGAGCCCGCTGGCGAGAACGCGGCAAGAAGGCCTGGCCAACAAGCGCTGCCGGCCGTGCCGGCTACTCGATCGTCACCAGCTCCAACTCGAAGGTGAGATTCTTTCCCGCCAGCGGATGATTGGCGTCGAGAGTCACGGACTGATCGTCGACCGCCAGGACCGTCACCGCGGCATTGCTCCCATCGGGAAACCCGACGCGCAGCATGTCCCCTGCTTCGACTTCCGCACCCTCCGGCATCTGATCGCGCGGCACGGTGAACACGAGCTCCTGGCGATGCGCGCCATACGCGTTGGCGACGTCGATGTGCTGGGTCTTCCTGTCGCCGGCACTCATCCCCTCGATGGCGTCTTCGAATCCGGGAATGACCTGCCCCGCGCCGATGGTGAAGACGATGGGATCACTCCCGGCGGAGGAGTCGAACTCGGAGCCGTCGTCGAGCGTGCCTTTGTAATGAACGTGAACGGTGTCGCCGCGTTTGGCCTGCGTCATGTGTGTCTCAGCGGTTCAAGGATTGGGCCTGAGCGGTTGGCGGTTGGCGGTTGTATTCTTGATTCGTTCCGCACGATGGCCGGTTTTCGGTGATCGCTTCCGTGCGTCTGAGCTGACTTCTCCGCACCAGCACAACTATGGCTTCTTATCGTGAGCTCGAGGTTTGGCAGAAGGCGCGGAAACTGGCGACGCACATTTACCGCAGGACAGCGGACTTTCCGAAACGTGAGTGGTACGGCATCGTCCAGCAGATGCGGCGCGCGGCGGTGTCGGTCCCGTGCAACATCGCTGAGGCGCATGGGCGCTCGTCATCGCGAGATCGCAACCGCTTCCTGAACATCGCGCGCGGTTCATTGCTCGAGCTCGAAACGCAAGCATTCATCTCGGGCGATCTGCAGTTCCTGACCCAACGACAAACCGACATCATCGTTAGTGCCACCAACGAGCTCGCACGTCAACTGAACGGCCTGATCAGGCACTACGCGCGCAGATGAGCAACCGCCAACCGCCAACCGCCAACCGTCAACCGCCAACCCGCCGCGTCGCGTCCGCGACTTCCGCCACCCCCACCG
>DATLBM010000203.1:0-15049 GCA_035526885.1 Thermoanaerobaculia bacterium
GTACATCGAGAAGTGGGCGACGCCTGCAGCCTCGTCGTACGTGAAGCCGACAAGCCGATCGCGCCGGCGCACTCGTTTCACTCTCCGCGACGATGGGGCGCGACGCGACGGCGTCTCGCCGCCGTGCGCCGCTCGATCGCGCGACAGACTTCGTCCCGGTCGTAGAGGATCAGTCGATCGGAGAGGCACTCCTTCGGCTCGGGGAAGAGGCCGAGCCGCTGCCACTTCGCGATCGTCTGCGGCTCCACGCCCAGCGAGGCGGCGAGCTCGATGCGCGAGATGAGGTTCTTCAGGTCCATGCGCCCGTGCAGGTGCAAGGACCTTGGCCCGAAGATCGTCGCTCTCCAAACCGTGCGAAACGATCTCCTCGCGACGCGAATTAGACGCGCGATTAGACACTTGGGCCGAAACCGCTGATGTGGTGGGGGAAGGGGTTGGGGTTAAGTGCTTTTTGCGGAGATGGTTTAGTTTGGTCGGGCAGGGGGGATTTGAACCCCCGACCACCTGAACCCCATTCAGGTACGCTACCAGGCTGCGCTACTGCCCGACTTGGCGTGGATCGTACCACGCGCGTGGTCCTTCAACGGTTTGAGGGCGATCGTATTCCGGAGGCGCTAGCCGAAGCTCGCGGCCCACAGGATCAGGTACTTCGTCACCTCGATGTTCTTGCGAGTGGGGATGATGGAGATCTCTTCGATCGCGCGCGCCTTCATCGTCAGCTCTTCGCGCAGTGACTGGAGCTCGCGATCCCAGGCCTTCTGCATGAGGGCGATGTTCTCGAGGTAGTCCGTTTCGCGCACCGAGGAGGACGCCGTGTCCGCGACCGCGGTGGGGCGGCCGCTGGTGATGTTGTACAGCGTCTGGCCCCAGGCCACGTTCACTTCCTTTTTCTCCGATCGCGAGCGCGTCTCGTCGTCGTCCAGCTCGCGCTGTTCGCGCTCCGAGCGCTCGCGGAGCTGGTCGATGCGGCGGCGGAACGTCGACTCCAGCCGCTCCTGCTGATCCTCGAGCTGGCGGTTCGCCTCTTCCATGCAGCGCTCGAGGAACGCCGCGCGCGTTTCCGAAGGCTCCGAGTAAAAGCCGAAGTTCGGGTTGTGGAAGATCTGCATGCGCGCGTTTTCTTCGAGGAACTGCTTGAAGCCGTCCTGCGATTGCGCGACGTTCTGCACCAGCGCCTGCGGCGTCACGTCGACGTCCAGGCGCCGCGACGGCTCCGGCACCGCGCGGATGTCGAGCTTTTCCGCCTCGACCTGCGACGCCTCCTGCCACCGCACGCGCCCGTCCTGCGGCGTGATCGGCGCGACGTACGAGCGCTGGGTCTGATGATGCGTGCCGCTCCGCGACTCGATGTGCGTGACGATTCCCTCGGCCAGGATGTACGGACGATAGCTGCCCGTGCCGCCGTAGACGTAAAGCTGTTCGAGCGTCTCCGCGTCGCGCCGCGCGCTGATGCGCGGGCGGGCGGACGGCGGTGTGTGCGAGTCCCGCTCGCGCTCGACGGTGATGCCGTTCGCGACCGGCGCCGCATCGAGGATGCGTCCCGGAACCTTCGACAAGGCGGCGGCAATCGCCTCGCGATGTTCGGGCGGGAAGAGAAAGATGATGCATCCGCCGCCGCCGGCGCCGCACACTTTGCCGCCCCAGGCGCCCGCGCCGCGCGCGGCATCGATCGCCGCGTCGATCTCCGGCGTCGAGATGCCGTCGATGAGCGCCTTCCGCGCTTCCCACTCCTTCTGCAGCGCGGCGCCCGCGGCCTCGAAGTTCCCCGCCTCCAGCGCCCGCTCCATCTCGATCGAAACCTCGGCAATCTTCGACAGTCCGCGATCGACTTTCTTCTTCTTGTCGATTTGCGATTTGTAGAGCTGCCAGTTGTTCGTGCCGGAAAAGTGCGCGATGCCCGTGTAGTGCAGGAGCATGTGCGCGCCCAGCTCGTGAATCGGCGTCTGCAGCGGATGGCGCGCGGGCTTGCCGGGATTGAGATGCAGCGAGCCGAGGCCGCCGAAGACGGGCGGGTAGTAATCCTGGATGCCGGCGGGACTGCCGAGGAGTCGCGTTTCGAGATCGCGGACGAGGAAGATCAGATCCTCGCCTTCGACGGGCTGACCGGCCATCTCCGAGAGCGCGCGCACGAGCGTGATCGCCAGCGCGGAGGAGCCGCCGAGACCCGAGCCGCGGGGCGCGTCCGTGCGCGTGGTGATGCGAATCCCTCTCAGCTTGAAGTGCTCCACCGCGCGATGCAGCAGCGCGGCCTTCGGATCGTTCGACATCTCCTGCAGCGACTCGTACGTCTGCCGGTATTGCTGATCGGTGAGGTGGATCTCGATCGGACCGCTGTTCGTTTCGCACACTTCCGATTCCGCGAAATACGAAATGGCGACGTTGACCGTGCGCGAGCCGGGGTGGAAGAGGTAGAGCGGCCAGAGATCGAGGGTGCCTCCAGCGAGATCAGCGCGCACCGGCGCGCGGACAGTGACCTTGTTCATATGGGTGAGCGCGATTCTGCTAGAAGAGTGCCCGCTGTTGCACCTGTTTTTCCGCAACGACGGGTGAGGTCGCGGCCAGGCGAGGGAGCAGACGCGCGACGTTCGCGTGGAATCGCGTGAGCGAGCCGCCGCGGAGCGGGTCGGGCGTGATCGATTTCAGCTGCAGCGGGTTGAGCCACTTCCCGTTTTCCGAGACGCGGTAGTCGAGATGCGGGCCCGTGGCCAGCCCGGTCATGCCGACGTAGCCGATGACGTCGCCCTGCGTGACGCGCGAGCCTTTCTTCAGTCCTTTCGCGAATCGCGAGAGATGCAGATAGCACGTGTCGTAGCGCGACGAGTGCCGCACGCGGATGAAGTTTCCCTCGCCCGGCTTGTAGCGCGCCTCGACGACCACGCCGTCGGCGGTGGTCATCACGGGCGTGCCGATCGGCGCGCCGTAGTCGATGCCGTTGTGCGGGCGGAAGTACTTCAGCACGGGATGGAAGCGCTTCTTCGTGAAGCCCGACGTGATGCGCGTGAACTTCAGCGGTGCTTTGAGGAACTGCTTGCGCAACGGCGTGCCGCCGGAGGCGTAGTAGCCGCCGTGGCCGTCATCCGACTCGTGGCGGAAAGCCTCGTACATCGTGCCGCGATGCGTGAAGCGCGCGGCCTTCACGGGGCCGTAGCCGAGGAGATCGGCGCCGGAGTACTGCTTGGTGACGACGAGGCTGAACGAGTCGCCCTTCTGCAGCTCGAAGAAGTCGATGTCCCACTGGAAGACGTCGACGAGCTGCTGCACGAGCTGCGGGCCTTCGCCCTGTTCGCGCAGCGCTTCGTAGAGCGAGCGGTCGATGGTCGCGGAGACGTCGGTCTCCACTTCGCGGATCACGGCCTGCTGCGTGGTGACGCTGAACGCGTTGCCGTTGCGCACGGCGTTCAGCTCGCCCCAGCCCGTGACTTTCATCTGCACGGAATCGACCGCGCCGCCGCGGTCGTAGTGGAAGCGCACGAGCTGGCCGGGACGGAGGCGGCGGACGTCGATGGACTTCGCCAGCTCCGCCGTGAGCGTCGCGCTCTCGCCGCGCGGGAGACCACCGGCGCCGAGGATCTTGTCGAGCGTGTCGTTCTTCTCGACGGTGAGGATCAGGGAGTGCTCGGGGAGATCGGCCTGCTGCGGACGCGCGAGCTCGGCGTACCGCATGTGGATGCCCGGCGTCAGCGAGGCTTGCACGGGTCCGCCCAATTCCGGCTGCGCGCGTACCGAGGCCAGGAACAGCGGGATGGCGATGGGGACAGCGACGGCCAGCAGAATCCGCGGCCGCTTCAGTACCCCGCCCGTACGTCTCCCCTTGGCGCGTCGTTTGACCATCAGAAAGGCTTTTTATTTCGTCGGCGGATCGAACGACAGCGTCTCGGTTGCTGCCTTCGGAAGATCGGGAACGTCGGCGCGGCGATAGCCGGCCGGGAGTCTGAATACGGCGGGATCGGCGTGAGTCTCGCGGATCGCGCTCACCCACATCTCACGCACGATGGTCTTGCTGGTCGGCGTCTGGAGCTGCGAGCGCGACGGCGGAAGATCGGCCACGGCGCGCGTGGTCACGGTCTGCCGCAGCGGGAATCCCTGCACTTTCAAAGCCTCGGCATCCAGAAGACGATCGATGTCGAGGTTGCCGGTGCGCATCGTGGAGAGGAACGAGTTGGAAGTCTGCGCCGCGAAGTCGCTCGTCGACCAGGTATCGACGTCCGTCTGCACGTGCTGCGTGAGCGGGATGCCTTTGACGGTGACGGTGATGTCGTAGCGCAGCGCCAGGCGCGAATGCTCGGTGGTGTGGCCGGCGATGACGGGCCGGTCGTCGCGCATCTCGAAGCTCGACTTGAAGTTGGCGATGCGGATGTTGCTGGTGCCGAGGGCGGAGGCGACGCTGGCGGTGTCGAACTCCGTGAACCACTCTTTGCTCGGATCCACGAAGGTGAGCTTGCGCGAGGCGTCGCTGGAAATGACGTAGGTGCCGGGCGGGTAGAGCGTGCCGCCGAGGAAGTCGACCCGGGACTTCTCGCCGTCGACGATGGCCCGGGCGGTGAGGTCGGTGACCGGCTCGACGGCGGCGGGTGTCGAGTTCTTCTGAGTGAACTCGTACTGGATGGCGGCGTCGGCGGAGACTGCGACGAGTGTGAGCGCTACTGTAACCAGCAGGTTTTTCATAGAGATCCCTCGACGTCCGCGGCAGTATAGGGACAAAAGAAAAATATGGCGTTCAGCCATAAAGTTATTGTAGCGTTCGCGGATGCGCTGGGTGTCATTGCTTTTCGCCCTGTTCGCCGCGCTGAGCGCGTTCGCACAGGCGCACGAGGCCGTGCTCATGGGCGGCTGGGAAACATGTACGCCCGAGTTCGAGTCGTGGTACCACGGTGAGGCGCTGGAATGGGTGGGCACGTCGCGCACGGAGAAAGACTCGCAGTTGCGCGGCATGGCGGTCGACGGCAGCGGACAAGTGTACGTGCTCTCGGGGCGGGACCCGTATCAGATTCAGCAGGTGTGGCCGGACGGAACGCGCGCGCCCTTCGCGACCGGCGCGGGCTGGAGCACGAACCTCGCGGCGACACGCGACGGACGGGTCTACGTTCTCGCCAACGATGCCGGGACGCGACGCATCGACCGGTTCTCACGCACGGGCGCCCTGGAGGCTTCCTATCCGCTGCCATCGTCGAAGCCGGACGGAGTCGGACTCGATGTCGCGCCCGACGGCTGCACGCTCGTTTGGGGCTGGGCCAGCAACAACCGCGACCGCATCAGCGGCTACGTGGAACGCTTCAACGGCTGCACCGGCCAGGAGCTGCCGCGTTTCGACGTCGCGTATCCGAAGGATCTCGTCGCGCTCGCGGATGGAGGTGTGCTCGTCGGCACGCAGCGGAACGTGCTGCAGTACGACGCGAACGGCGCGTTCGTGCGCGAGGTGGCCCCGAGAATCGACACCTACAACCTTCCGGAGTGGCATAGTTATGAGCTGAAACAGATCGCACTGCGCGGTCCTGTGCTGTGGATGGTCGTGGGCAATTGTCTGGAAGCTCAGCTGTTGCGCGTGTCGCTCGACGATGGCAGAGAGTTGTCGCGGCGTCCGGTGTTGCTGGTGAACGCGCCGTGGCAGCTCGCACTCGCTCCTGCCGCCGCCATCCCTACACTGAGCTCCGTCGCCATCGCGCTGCTCGCGCTCGGTCTCGCGGCCGTCGGCGCCCTTCGCCTCTGAGGCTCATCAGCAATATTTGAGGAGGTCGCATCGTTGGGTCGCCCATGTCCACAAGGAGATCGATCGCGGCCGCGCTGTTCGTGTCCGTTGCTCTCGTCGCCCCCATGCGCGCGGCGGGCGTGACTCTCGAGCAGGTCATCAGGAAAGTTCAGGAGCAGCAGCGCAAGACGCACACGCTCCAGGCCGACTTCAAGCAGGAGAAGGAGCTCGCGCTCCTGGCCAGGCCCGAGGTCTCGACGGGGACGTTCACGTACTCGCAGCCGAACAACGTGCTCTGGACGTACAGCGCTCCCAAGCGCGTGCAGATGGTGATCGCCAACGGCACCCTCACCACGTACTACGCCGACCTCGCCAAGGCCGAGCGCATCGACGTGAAGAAGTTCGAGGACCGCATCTTCAAATACATGGGTGCGACGGGCGCCATCGACGAACTGGCGCGCTACTTCGATTTCACCTTCACCGACTCCAAGTCGAAGCCGGTGTGGGTGCTCGACCTGACGCCGAAGAATCGCGCCGTCGCGAAGCGCGTGAAGCGCATCAAGCTCACCATCGACAAGGCCACGTATCTCACCAGCAGGATCGAGTACGTCGAAGGCGACGGCGACATCACGCGCTACGAGTTCTCGAACATCCGCATCAACCAGCCGGTGCCGCCGAGCCGCTTCGCCATCGTCCTTCCGTCGAACGTGAAGGTCGAGCAGATGAAAATCCAGTAAAGCAGTGCTGAGTACGGAGAAACGGCTCTCGTTCGAGCTGCTGAAAAATGATGGTTCCGCGCGTCTCGGTCGCATCGAGACGCCGCATGGCGCGATCGACACACCCGTGTTCATGCCCGTGGGCACGCGCGCGTCCGTCAAGGGACTGACGACCGATCAGTTGCAGAGGCTCGGTCCGCAGATCATCCTCAACAACACGTACCACCTCATGCTCCGCCCCGGCGTCGACCTGGTCGAGAAGCTCGGCGGCGTGCACGCGTTCATGGGTTGGAACGGGGCCGTGCTCACCGACTCCGGCGGCTTTCAGCTCTACTCGCTCGCGTCGATCCGCAAGATCCGCGAGGAGGGGGTCGAGTTCCGCAGCCACATCGACGGCTCTCCGTACTTTCTCAGTCCCGAGACTTCCGTCCGGATTCAAACGCGGATGGGTGTGGACATCGCCATGGCCTTCGACGAGTGTCCCGCGTACGGGATCCCGCATGCCGAGGTCGAGAAGTCGATGGAGCTGACGCACCGTTGGGCAAAGCGCTCGCTGGCGACGCGGACCACGTCCGCGCTGTTCGGCATCGTGCAGGGCGGCGTGCATCTCGATCTCCGCAAGCGCAGTGTCGAGGAGATCGCGGCGATGGACTTCGACGGCATCGCCATCGGCGGCGTCTCCGTGGGCGAGCCGAAGGAAGAGATGTTCGAGGTGGTGAATCACACCGCGCCGCTGCTTCCGGCCGATCGGCCGCGCTATCTGATGGGTGTGGGGACGCCCGAGGATCTGGTGAACGGCGTGGCGGCGGGCATCGACATGTTCGATTGCGTGATGCCCACGCGCAACGCGCGCAACGGCTCGCTCTTCACGAGCGAGGGGAGGATTCACATCAAGAACGCGCGGTTCGCGGCGGACTCCGGACCGCTCGATCCGAACTGCTCCTGCGTCACCTGCACGACCGTTTCGCGCGCGTACCTGAGGCATCTCTACGTCAACGACGAGATCGCGGCCAGCGTGTACAACACGATCCACAACGTTTCCTTCTACCTTGACTTGATGCGGGCGATCCGGCAGGCTATCGCGTCCAACTCGTTTTCCTCCTTCCGCGAAGGATTCCTGTCGCGGCTTTCGAGAGATCAAAACTTATGAATGCGATAGCTCTGCTTCAAACCGGCGGCGCGAGTTCCGCGCTGATCGCGAACATCCTTCCCATCGCCGCCATCGGCCTGGTTTTTTACTTCCTGGTCATCGCGCCGGCGAACAAGCAGCGCAAGAAGACGCAGGAAATGCTCAGTACGCTCAAAAAAGGCGATCGCGTTCTGACCTCAGGTGGGATTTACGGGACGGTTCAAGGTGTTGAGGCGGAAGTTGTCTACCTGAAAATCGCCGAAAACGTGAAGGTCAAGGTAGCGCGAAGTGCGATCTCCGGACTGGTGACCGGAGAGTCGGAGTCGCAGTAGCTCGTTCGTCCGGAGGGTATCCCTTGAATAGAAACATCATTTGGAAAATCGTGTTGATCCTCGCGGTGCTGGCGGTATTCACGGCTGCCATCATTCCCACGAAGAACAACCCCCAGCCGATCCGGCGCGGTCTCGACCTCAAGGGCGGAACGCAGCTGGTGATGAAGGTGAACGTGGCCGAGGCGCTTCGCCTCGAGGTCGACCAGGCGATGAACTCGCTGCGCTCGCAGGCGCAGACGCAGAACGTCCCCCTGCCGACGACGCGCCGCGTCACCGACACCTCGTTCGTGGCCACGCTGCCTCCGGGTGTCGACACCTCGGCCTACGAGCGGATCAGCAACGACTACCTGCCGTCGTTCGAGCTCGCCAAGCAGGGCAACGCGCTCCGCTACACGATGAAGCAGAACGCCGCCAAGGATCTCGCGCGCGACACCGTGGAGCAGGCCAAGGAAGCCGTTGACCGCCGCGTCAACGCCCTCGGCGTCGCGGAGTCGGTCATCGTCGTCGAAGGCGACGACCGTCTGAACATCCAGCTTCCGGGCGTGGATGATCCGGGCCGCGTGAAGGACATCATCAAGACGACGGCGCAGCTCCAGTTCCGCATGGTGGAAGGCACGACCGGCCCGACGGCCGAAGCGGTCTATCAGGCGCTGACGCCCGCGCAGCGCGAGCAGGTGGACATCCTCCCCGGCAACAGCGAGGACGACCTGGGCCGCGTCAACGGCACCATCTTCTATCCCGTCAACAAGAACGTGCCGGTCTCCGGCCGCGATCTCAAGACCGCCCGCGTCCAGAAGGGCCGCGTGGGCGAGCCGAACATCGGCTTCGTGCTCACGCCGGAAGGCGCGCCGAAGTTCTCGACGCTCACCGGCACGAACAAGGGCCGCCAGCTGGCCATCATCCTCGACAACAAGGTGGTCTCCGCGCCGCGCATCAACAGCCAGATCGACGGCGAAGGCGTGATCGAGGGCAGCTTCACGCAGCAGCAGGCCTCGGACCTCTCCCTGATTCTGCGCAGCGGCTCGCTGCCGGCGTCGCTGACGACGCTCGAGGAGCGCACCGTGGGACCGTCGCTCGGCCGCGACTCCATCCGCCAGGGCGTGACCGCCTCGGTGGCCGGATTCATCCTGCTGGTGCTGGCGATCATCCTTTATTACCGCGGCGCCGGCGTGAACGCCGTGCTCGCCCTGCTGCTCAACCTGATCATCCTTCTCGGGATGATGGCCTACTTCGACGCGGCGCTGACGCTGCCCGGCATCGCCGGCATCGTGCTCACGCTCGGTATGGCCGTCGACTCGAACGTGCTCGTCTTCGAGCGCATCCGTGAAGAGATGCGCGAAGGCAAGACGGTGCGCGCGTCGATCGAGCAGGGCTTCGCCCGCGCGTTCGCCACGATCGTCGACACGCACCTGACCACGATCATCTCGGCGCTGTTCCTGTTCCAGTTCGGCACCGGTCCGATCAAGGGTTTCGCCGTGACCCTGCTCATCGGTCTCGCCGCCTCGGTCTTCACGGCGTTCTTCGTGTCGCGAATGATCTTCGACATCGTTTACAAGGCCGGCGACCGGCCCAAAGAGCTCAGCATCTAAGGCCGGCGAGGACATCACCATGCGCATCTTCGATAATCCCAACTTCGACTTCATCAAATACCGCTGGCACGCGGTCATCTTCTCGCTGCTGCTGATCAGCGTGGGCCTGGTCTGGTTCGTGACCAAGGGCATCAACCTCGGCATCGACTTCGCCGGCGGCGCGAACATCATCCTGAAGTTCCAGGGCGATCCTCCGATCGCGCAGCTCCGCTCCGATCTTCCGGTCGCGACCATCCAGCAGTACGGCCAGCCCAAGGACAACGCGGTCCTGATCCGCCTCCCGAAGCAGGAGAAGGAAGGCGACTACGCCGGCCAGATCGTCGGGAAGCTGCAGCAGGATCTGAACGCGAACAATCCGAAGCACGACCTGAACTTTCTCGGCACCGATCGTCTGTCGGCGCTGCTCATTCAGGCCGATCCGGACAACCGCGGCTCCAATCCCGCCGCGCTCGACTACTACCGCGGCATCGCCAAGAAGATCATCGATCATCGCTCCGAGATCGGCATCTTCCACAACATGGGCGAGGCCACCTCGGTGCCCGGCGTGACCGCAGGCATCGCGCGCGTGCTGAACGAGAAGGCCTACCTCGGCCAGTTCAACATGCTCAATCAGGAGACCGTCGGCCCGCAGGTCGGCGGCCAGCTCCAGCAGAAGGCCATGTGGGCGATCATCCTGTCGTCGCTGGCGATGGGCATCTACATCTGGCTGCGCTTCGACTTGGTGTTCGGCGTGGCGGCCATGCTGTGCATCGTCCATGACGTCGCCATCGCCATGACGTTCCTGCTGCTGCTGCGGCTCGAGTTCTCGCTGAACGTCGTCGCCGCGATCCTGACCATCGTCGGCTACTCGGTCAACGACACGGTCGTCACGTACGACCGCGTGCGCGAGAACAAGCGCAAGATCAAGAGGCCGATGTCGCTCGGCGATCACCTCAACCTGGCGATGAACCAGACCCTGTCGCGCACGATCCTCACCGCCGGCTCGGTGTTCCTCGTGCTCCTGGCGATGCTGGCGCTGGGCGGTGAAGTGATCCGCGGCTTCTCGTGGATCCTCACCATCGGCGTGATCTCCGGTACGTACTCGACGCTGCTCATCGTTCCGGCCGTGGTCGTGCTGTGGGACAACTGGGCGTCGAAGCGCCGTCCGGCCACCGCGGCGGCGCGCGTCGACACGCCGGTCGTCGATGCACCGGTCGTGCGCCCGGCGCGCAAGCGCCGCGCGAGCTAGTCGTTAGTCGGACGTATACGACCTATGGGACTCATAGGTCGTATACGTCACACGTCCCGCTTCGTTCACCCCGGTCGGCGTGCGTTTCTGAGCGGGCCGCTGCGATAGACTCCGGCGCCGCAAGGAGAAACGATGCCTGACAAGTCGCGCGACGCCGATGCTCTCGAATATCACTCCGGCGGACGTCCGGGGAAGATCGAAGTCATCCCGTCGAAGCCGACCGCCACGCAGCGGGATCTGTCGCTCGCCTACACGCCCGGCGTGGCCAAACCCTGCCTCGAGATCGCGCGCGATCCCGCGCTCGCGTACAGCTACACGTCCAAAGGAAACCTGGTCGCCGTCATCACCAACGGCACCGCCGTCCTCGGCCTCGGCGACATCGGCCCGCTGGCCGGCAAGCCGGTGATGGAAGGCAAGGGCGTTCTCTTCAAGAGATTCGCCGACATCGACGTCTTCGACATCGAGATCGACACGAAGGATACCGAGGAGTTCATCCGCTGCGTGAAGCTGCTGGAGCCGACGTTCGGCGGCATCAATCTCGAGGACATCGCCGCGCCGGCGTGCTTCGAGATCGAAGAGCGCCTCAAGGCGGACATGAAGATCCCCGTCTTCCACGACGACCAGCACGGCACCGCCATCATCTCCGCCGCCGCGCTGGTGAACGCGCTCGAAGTGGCGAAGAAGAAGATCGAGGACGTGAGGGTCGTGATCAGCGGCGCGGGCGCCGCGGCGATGGCCTGTCTGCGTCTGTACATCAAGCTCGGACTGCGCAAGGAGAACGTCCTCCTCGTCGACCGTCACGGCGTGATCTACAAAGGGCGCACGGAAGACATGACCGGCTACAAGGAAGAGTTCGCGGCGGACACGGATCGCCGCTCACTCGCCGACGCCTTCCGCGACGCCGACGTGTTCATCGGCCTCTCCGCGGGAGGCATCGTGTCGCAGGACATGGTCCGCTCGATGGCCAAGGACCCGATCGTGTTCGCAATGGCCAACCCCACGCCGGAGATCGGCTACGACGAGGCGGTGCAGGCGCGCGCGGACGTGATCATGGCCACGGGCCGCAGCGACTTCCCGAACCAGGTCAACAACGTCCTCGGCTTTCCATTCATCTTCCGCGGCGCGCTCGACTGCCGCTCCACGACCATCAACGACGAGATGAAGCTGGCCGCGTCGCACGCGCTCGCCAATCTGGCGAAGGAAGACGTCCCCGACTCCGTCCTGCGCGCATACGGCTCGGACCGCATCTCGTTCGGACGCGAATACCTGATCCCGAAACCGTTCGACTACCGCGTGCTGCTCAACGTGCCGGTGGCGGTTGCGCACGCGGCCGCCGAGACGGGCGTCGCGCAGAAACCCATCGAGGATTACGCGGAGTACCGCCGCCGGCTCGAGAACATGCTCGGCCGCTCGCGCGGGCTGATGCACGATCTGTACGGGCGCGCGCGGCAGAACCCGAAGCGCATCGTGTTCCCCGAGGGGGAGCAGGAGAAGATCATTCGCGCGGTGAAGATCCTCATCGACGAAAAGCTCGCGCAGCCGATCGTCCTGGGACGCCGAGCCGAAGTGAACGCGCTGATCGACAAGTACAACATCCATCGCTCGAAGATCACCCACATCGACATCAGCGACTGCGAGCAGCGCGACCGCTACACGCAGCGCCTGCACGAGCTGCGCAAGCGCCACGGCGTGACGCTCGCCGACGCGCGGCGCTTCCTCTCCAGCCGCAACTACTTCGCGATGCTGATGCTCGAATGCGGCGACGCGGACGGCGTCATCGCGGGACTCAACTCGTACTATCCGGCCACGATTCGTCCCGCGCTGCAGATCGTGCGGCCGCGCGCCGGCGTGAAGCACGTCTCCGGCGCGTACCTGCTGATGTTCAAGAACCGCACGGTGGTGCTCGCGGATACGACGGTGAACATCAATCCCGATTCCGAGACGCTGGCCGACATCGCGGAACAGACCGCGGAAACGGCCAAGCGCTTCAACCTCGAGCCGCGCATCGCCATGATCTCGTTCTCGAACTTCGGATCGACGAAGCATCCCGACGCGCAACGCGTCGCCGACGCAGCAGCCATCCTCAAACAGCGCCGTCCCGATCTGATCGTGGAAGGCGAGATGGAGGCGGACACCGCGGTGGCGCCGGAGATCGCGGCCGAGGATTACGCGTGGAGCGCGATCCAGGGCGATGCGAACGTGCTGGTCTTCCCGAACCTCGACGCCGCGAACGCGGTGTACAAGCTGCTGTGGCGACTGGCGGGCGCCGAAGTGATCGGCCCGATCCTGCAGGGATTGTCCAAGCCCGTGCACGTGCTGCAGCGGGGCGTGGACGTGAACGACATCGTCAACATGGCCGCGATTGCCGTTCTGGACGCGCAGGAGCTGGAGCGCGAATAGCGGCTACGCCGCGGGCATACAGCTCTTCACCAGCGCGCTCAGTGCCCCGATATCGAACGGCTTGGGCAGGAACGCGCAGATGCCCGCGTTCACGGCCACGGCCACGTCGGGGTCGCGGTTCGCGCTCACGACGATCACGGGGATGCGCCTCAGCGCCGCATCCTGCTGGCGCTCCCGGAGCACGTCCCAGCCCGACAGCACCGGCATCATCAGGTCGAGCACCACTACGTCCGGGCGCCGCTCGCGCATGAGGTCGAGCGCCTCCCGGCCGTTCGGGGCTTCGAAGAACGAGTAGCCGTCGCGTCGCAGCGCCGCCACGATCATCCGGCGGATATTCGGATCATCGTCGACGACGAGCACGGAAAAATTCTGAACTTCCACATCCACCGCCTAGGAATTATGCCCGATGTGAGTCGTTACAGCGCAACGTCCATGAAGATTGCCGTAGCGATGTCCGGCGGCGTCGACTCCTCGACGGCCGCGTACCTGCTCAAGTCGCAGGGGCACGAGGTGATCGGGCTGTCGATGCAGATGTACGACAACCTCAGCGCTTCTTCGACAAGTGCCGACTCGACCTACGGCGGATGCTGCACCATCGACGATCTCACCGACGCGAAGCGCGTCGCCTGGCGCCTGGAGATTCCCCACTTCACGCTCAACCTCGAGTCGAACTTTCACGAGAAGGTCATCACGCCGTTCGTGCAGGGCTACCTCTCCGGCACGACTCCCAGCCCGTGCGTGCTGTGCAACACGCACGTGAAGTTCGACCTCTTTCACAAGAAGGCCATCGCCATCGGCGCGGACAGGATCGCCACCGGCCACTACGCGCGCATCACGAAGTCGAACGGAACGTTCGAGCTGCGCAAGGCCGTCGATCCGGCCAAGGACCAGTCGTATTTTCTGTTCGAGCTTTCGCAGGAGCAGTTGTCCGAGGCCCTGTTCCCGCTGGGAGAGTTGACGAAGCCGGAGGTGCGCGAGATCGCCGCGGCCGCGGGCCTGAGCGTCGCGCGCAAGAAGGAGTCTTACGAAATCTGCTTCGTCCCCGAGCAGGACGGCTACGCGAAGATCGTCGAGCGCGAGTCCGGCATCGCCAGAAGCGAGGCGGCGGGCGACATCGTGGACATGGACGGCAACGTCGTCGGCACACACGACGCCTACTACGGCTTCACCATCGGCCAGCGCCGCGGTCTCGATATCGGCGGCAGCGCCGAGCGCACGTATGTCGTCGACGTGAACCCGTTCACGAAGCGCGTCACCGTGGGACCGGCCAGTGCGCTGGAGCGCGATGAGCTCATCGCGGAGCGGGTGCACTGGATCGCAGGCGCGCCGCCTTCAGGCTCGATCGAAGTGCAGGCACGCGTGCGCTCGCGCATGGCCGACGTGGCGGCCACCGTCACGCCGCTCGACGGCGATCGCGCGCGCGTGAGCTTCGCGCACAAACTGCGCGCCGTGGCGCCGGGTCAGGCGGTCGTGTTCTACCAGCACGATCTCTGCCTCGGCGGCGGCTGGATTCAGCTTTAGGTCGTATAGGTCCTATAGGTCGTATAGGTCCTATTCGACCGTAACGCTCTTGGCCAGGTTCCTCGGCTGATCCACATCGCACCCGCGCCGCAGCGCGATGTAGTACGCCAGCAACTGCGTCGGAATCACCGTCAGAATCGGCTGCAGCTCTTCGATCGTCGTCGGCACTTCGATATACGCGTCGGCCATCGCTTTCATGGCCTCGTCGCCTTCGTCGATGATCGCCAGCAGATGCCCGTCGCGCGCCTTCACTTCCTGCAGGTTGGACACGACCTTGTCGTACACGGCGGTTCGTGTGGCGATGGCAACGACGGGCATGTTCTCGTCGATGAGCGCAATCGGCCCGTGCTTCATCTCGCCGGCCGGATACCCCTCGGCATGGATGTACGAGATCTCCTTCAGCTTGAGCGCGCCCTCCAGCGCGATCGGGTAGTGCACGCCGCGGCCG
>DATLBM010000204.1:0-13071 GCA_035526885.1 Thermoanaerobaculia bacterium
CCGCAACACGCCCTTCTCCAACCTCGCGACAAATCGCTTCTTGGACTCGTCCTGCACGATGAACGCGTCGCCTTCCTGAACGATCGTCAGGACACGCAGCCCGGTAACGTTCACCCAATGCCCGGCGTAAGGGCTCTTCGCATCGGTATCGGCGACTTGCGTGTTCTCCGCGTCGCGTGGCTCAGCCGGAGTACGCGGCGCATCCTTACAACTCACGGCGAGGAGCGTGGCCAAGAGGACGACGAAACTCTGCAGCTTTTTGAGCATCGTTAACGTTACGTACAGGTTAGCGCAGGAACACACACGCCGGCGCGGTGCTCTGCGGCGACGTCGGAGATGCTCACGTAGCGGCCATCGCGCATTGTGTCGAGCAGGGCCGAGGTGACGGAGGCCATCACTACTGGATCGCCGCAGCGTAACCGCTTCCTGAATTCGATGCCCCCGGTGCGTCGCGGGAAAAACGATGCAAGCGTCAACTTCTCAGCGTGACGGTGCTTTTCCGGCGTGCGCGCGCGGAATCCACTGGCGTGGAGTTGCAGGGTCAGGACGCGTCCCGGTAGGAGCCGGCACTCGAGCGCCAGCACCCCGACCAGCAGAGGCGACAGCGAACGGATCGTGAGGAACGTTGGCCAGGCCGCCGGTACGAGCAGCGTACTGGTCGGAACCTCCAGGAGTTCCGGAACGAGGTACCGCAGACGGCGCGACGCGAACGTCCAGACGTAGTCGAAGGGCGTGGAGCTCAGGAGCGCCAGGCGCTGCGGCGTGGCACTGGAATCGGCGATGAATCCGAGCTCCACGAGCGTCGCTACCGCCGCGTCGCCGAGATGGCACCAGCAGGGTGAGCGGAACGCTGTTGGCGGTGCGCCGAAGACCTCCTCATGGATCTTCTTCGCAGTTGCCAGGAACCCGAGCTCAATCGCGCGCCCATGCATCAGGGCGAACATCTCGGCCTCATCGTGCGCGTACGAGTGTGCCGCCGCCTCGTGGCCGTTCCTGACGATCTCCAGCGCCGCGGCGCGAAAGGCCGGGCTGCACAGCGCCCTGGCAGGTACGAAGAAAGAGGCGCGGATCGCACGCTCACGCAGCGTCTCGCACGCGGCACGGATGTCGTCGGGATCGTCGTCGTCGTGCAGATCGACAGTGACCGCCACTCTCATCGCTTCGCGCATAGGACGATGTGCCAGGACCCGTGCTCGAGCGCCGGGAATCGCTTCAAGAGCCCGCGATCGATGCGATGTAAAAGGGCGTAGATCGGGTTGAGAGCGCGCCGCGGGCGCATGCCGAGGGTGACGCGGACCGGAACGTAGAGCAGCAACGTAGTGAGATTGAAGACCGCGCTCTCGCACTCGCGGAAGTGACGAAGGTAGATTCCGGTTTCGTCGCGCCGCAGCCGGTCCCGTGGGACCATGTGGGCGGGCGGACGGCGGCCGCGCAGCCGCACCCAGGCCCGCGCGGCGCGCGCGACGGGATGTCCGCGGAGGTTCTCGACCGCCACGAGCAGTCCTCTGGGACGCAGCACCCGAACGCACTCTCGCAGGACAGTGTCCCGATCGGCGTATTGAATGACGCTGTCGACGAAGACAGCGTCGAATACGCCGTCGCGGAACGGGATCGATTCGGCCGACCCGCAGGCCAGCGAGCGCGTAGCGTGCTCGCGCGCCGAGCTCACCTCCACGTCGATTCCCACCGGCCGCAATCCTGCCCGGCGGAACACGTCCACCATGTGGCCGTTGCCGCATCCAAGGTCCAGAATCGCGGCGCCGTCGGAAAGATGGCGTGCCATCGCGGTGAAGGCATAGGTCACGATCGGCCGGTTGAGCTCCGGCGCCCAACTGCGGTTTGCAGCGTCCCAAGCGCGCAGCAGCCGCGTGTACAGCGGGAACTCAATCGCGTCGAGGTTCCGAGGCACGTTTCTCCTTCCAGCAAGGGAGAGTTAAGCAATCCGGACTTCCCTACCTATACCTCCGCCTTCCGTTTGCTTCTAGTTGGGCCGGCGACCACGCTTACAAATCCCGCCGGAAGCACACCAGCCGCGTCACCTCGGAGAATCCAAGCGCGCCATGCGCGGCGATGCTGAGGTCGTTTTCGAGCTCCACGTCGCTGGCGATCTCCGGGAAGCCTTGCGCACGCGCCCAGGCTTCTGCTGCCCGCACGAGAGCTTCGCCGACGTGCTGGCGGCGCACGTCTTCATCGACGAACCAGCCTTCGATGAACGGCACGGGCGAGGACGTGCAGCCTTCGGCATAAGGCCGCAATCCGAGCTCGATGAATCCCGCGAGTGTGGCGGGGGAGCGTTCGGCGACGAGGACCACCGCGAGAAGAGCCGTACCGCCGGACCGCAGGTACTCCGCGATCTCGGTGTCGTGGCCTTCGGCGGGCCAGAGCAGGCGGCGCATGCGCAGCCATTCCGCCGCGTCGCGCGGGTGCACTTCGCGGATGATCATCGACCCCGTCATCGATTGGAGGAGATCGTGAAGCGGAAGCCGTCGGGATCCCGCAGGCGGAACATGCGCGCACCCCACGGCATGTCGACGGGCGGCGATTCGAGGACGCCGCCCGCATCCGTGATCCGTTGCGCGAGCTCGTCGATGTTCTGATCGGTGGTGATCATCATCGAGAAGCCGATGCCTTTCTCACGGTCGAGGCCTTTCGCGCCGTCGTCCTGGGCGAGGAGGAGACGCACGTCCTCGCCGGCGCGGAGGGAGACGGCGACGCGTTTCCCCTCGCGCTCGTGACTCTGCGCCACGGTGAAGCCGAGGATGTCGCGATACCAGGTCAGGCTCTTCTCGATGTCGTTGACGGTGAGGGATGCGGAGAGGCGGATGCCTTCGAGGGTCATGTTCATGCTCCGTAGTAGTGACAGCGGCTCGTGCACGTTTCTTCGATCGTGATGCGCACGAGAAGCGGCAGCCGCGGCGCGAGCTCGCGCCAGATCCAGACGGCCAGCAGTTCCGACGTCGGGTTCTCCAGGCCGGGAAGCTCGTTGAGAAGGTAGTGATCGAGGCGATGCACGAGCGGCTCGACGGCGGCTTTCAGATCCGCGAAGTCCATCACCCAGCCCAGCACCGGATCGAGCGGCCCGCGTACGGCCACTTCGCCGCGAAACGAGTGCCCGTGAATGCGCCGGCACTTGTGCCCCTCGGGCACGTTCGGGAGAAAGTGCGCGGCCTCGAAGCGGAACTCTTTGACCAGTTCGACGATATCGGTCATCTCTGAGGCAAAACGATATGCTACTGGCCACTCTTTTGCTCTCGCGAAGTACGACATGAGCAACTACACCGACGCCGATCGCTCGCTCGGCACGATCATCAAGGACCTCACTGCGGACATCTCGATGCTGATCCGCAGCGAGATCGCCCTGCTCAAGCTCGAGCTCAAGGACGCCGCGGCGAAGCTCGGCGGCGGCGCGGCCATGATGGGCGCGGCCGTATTTCTGGCGTTGATCGGCCTCGCTTTTCTCTTCGTCACCATCACCCTGGGCATGGTCGCGCTGGGGCTGCCGGCGTGGCTCTCCTCGCTCATCGTGACCGTGGTGCTGTTCGTGGCCGCGGGCATTCTGGTGGTGCTGGGCAAGAAGAAGCTGGCGGGCGTGAACTTCGTCCCCAGCGAGTCCATCGAGCACATCAAGACCGACATCGACACGCTGAAGGCGGACGTGGCCCGCGCACGGAGCAGATAAATGGCAGACACGAACGAGCAGAAAGAGCACATTCAGCGAGCCATCGTGCGCGCCCGCGACGGAGTGGGCGATCGCATCGACGAGCTCGATCGCCGGATCCGCGACGACTTCAATCCCAAGTCGCTGGCCCGCACCTACGCTCCGCATCTCATCGCCGGCGGCGCTGTCCTGGGCGTGGTGGTCGGCTTCGGCTTCCCGAAGGTGTTCCGCAAGCTGGTGACCTGGGGCGTTCCGATCGGCATCATTGCCATGACCGTGAAGAACGCGCGCGAGGCCACCCAGCTGCGCTGAATCGTGTTGCCGTGTTGCCGGTTGCTGGTAGCCGGTGCACTCGCGCACGACTGACACCAGCAACCCACGAAGAGGTTGCTGTTGCCGGTTGCCGGTTGCCGGTTGCCGGTGCGCTCGCGCACGACTGAGACACCAGCAACCCACGAACAGGTTGCTGTTGCCGGTTGCCGGTTGCCGGTGCGTTGTACGAGAACTGACACTGGCAACCAGCAACACGGCAACCCGGCAACCCGGCAACCCGGCAACGTCTCATCGAACACGCACATAGCGCGCTCCCGGCAGCGCGCGGATCCAGCCGCCGAGCTCCAGTTGCAGCAGCGACTCGGCCACCGCGCCCGTCGTTCGTCCCAGCTTCCGCGCCAGCGCGTCCACGTGCGAGCCTTCGTCGCGCGTGAGGACCGCGAGCACTTCGCGCAGCGGCGAGTCCGGCTCCGCTTCGGCGGTTTGCGCGACGTGCAGATGGCCGGGGAGCTCCTCGAGGATGTCGTTGACGTCGTGCACGAGCTTCGCGCCGTACTGGATCAGGCGATGCGTGCCCACCGAGCCCGCGGAGAAGATCGAGCCGGGGACGGCGAAGACTTCGCGATTCTGTTCCGCGGCCATCCTCGCGGTGATGAGCGATCCGCTGCGGCTCGTGGCCTCGACGATCACCGTGCCGCGCGTGATGCCGGAGATCAGTCGATTGCGAACGGGGAAGTGCTCGCGCTTCGGCGGCGTGCCGGGCGGAAACTCGGTGAGGATCAGTCCGCCCTCGGCGTTCCGTTTGAAGAGACGCGCGTTCGATCGCGGGTAGACGACGTCGATGCCGGTGCCGAGGATGGCGATGGTGGCGCCGTTTGCGTCGAGGGCGGCGTGATGCGCGGCGGCGTCGATTCCGCGCGCCAGTCCCGACGCGATGACGATGTTCGCGGCCACCAGTCCGCGCGCGAGTTGCGCGGCCGCGTTGACGCCGTACGGCGACGCGCGCCGCGATCCCACCATCGCAATCGACAGCCGCGCCAGCAGCGAGCGATCGCCGATGAAGTGCAGCGCCAGCGGAGGATCGGGGATCTCGCGCAGCAGCGCTGGATAGTCGTCGTCGAGAATCGTGATGACGCGATCGCGCAGAAGCCCGGCTTCCTTTGTTAACGGATTCCTGACTTGCTCCGCCTGCTCCGGCGTTACGCTCAACAGGCCTTGCAGCAGAGTGGCTGTCGCGTTGCAAGCCTGAGCGACAGGTTCGAAATACTCCAGCAAGAGGCGAATCCGGTTCGGTGTGAGAAACGGAAGAAGTGAAAGCGCGATCACCCGATCGCGATCGTGGGGGACGTTCATGCGAATGCGTGTGGCGCGGGGAGAATGCGCGCGAAGAGGATCGGCCGCGGCGGCGCCGGACGGTGGGAACGCCGGGATTATAATCCCCGCACTTTTGCCGGACCAAGTGAAGGAGACCCGATGAGGCGCGCGTTCACGTGTTCCCTGTTCTTCCTGGCGTTCCTTCTCGCGGCCATCGGCTGCGGTTCCGGCGGCGATCTCTCCAAGCCCGAGACCCAGCGCGAGTTCGGCGTGCGCATGGCCAAAATGAACCTCTGGCGCGAAGCGATGTTCCGCTTCCGCCGCGAAGTGCAGATCGCGCCGGAAAACGCGATGGCCCACAACAATCTCGCCGTTGCGCTGGAAGCAACGGGCGACTTCGACGGCGCCGCCAAGGAGTATCGCGAGGCGCTCAAGCTCGATCGCACCAACGAGTTCATTCAGAAGAACTACAGCCGCTTCGTCGAGTTCACGCAGAAGGCGAAGAAGCGCGATGCGCAGGCGGTGAAGGCGGCCGCCGGATCGGCGGGCGAGAGGCTCGCGCCCACCACGCCGGCGACGACCGCCACCGCCTCGCCCACCACCGTCGGCGTACCGGCCGAGGCCCCTGATCGGCCGCGTCCTCCGGCACCGCCGGTTTCAGACACCACCGCCACCACAACGACCAATCCGCCCACGACCACCACCAATCCTCCGGGAGGTCCGCGTTGAAACGTACGATCGCCGTCACTCTCGCCGCCGCGACGCTGGCACTCCCGCTCACGGCCGGCGTCATGGAAGTGAAGCTCAAGCTGCCCGTCAAGCCGAAGCTGCAGATCACCGGAGAGGAGCGGATCGCCGTCGCGCCCTTCGTCATCGCCACGAAGGGCGAGCGCCGCAGCGACCGCGCCGCGAAAGTGGACGTGCAGACGGAGTTCAATCGCTACCTCAAGAAGCAGCTGGCGAAGTCCACCAAGCTGCGCCTCGTCGACGTGCCCGCGACGCGTCTTCCCGGCAACGACATCCGCTCTCTGTCGGCCGCGCGCGACTACTGGAAAGAGATCGGCGCGAAGACGAACGCGGATTACATCGTCTCCGGCATCGTCGACTTCGACATCAACGACAAGTCGGGATATCGCACCGAGGAGTACACGTCGCCGGCGGACGGCCGGACGTTCTACCGGCAGGTGCTCGTGGAGTCGACCGGCTTCGTGTTCGACATCGATCTGGCCGTGTTCAACGCCGACACGGGCGAGATGGTGCTGGAAGAGAACTTCCGCGACTTCAAGGAATTCGACCAGCGCAACTACGACGAGATCCTCGGCCTCTTCGAGAACCTCCGCGCGCTGGAGACTCAGCTCGTCGGAATCTTCGTCGCCCAGGAGACCTCGGCGACCCGATACGTTTTCACCGAGTAGCCGCGACCCCAGGAGGTCATTGCTGTGAAGAGACTCGTCGTCTTCGTCTTCCTGCTTGTGCTCGCCATTCCTGCCTATCCCTTCGGGCAGAACAAGATCGTCTATGACACGTTCAAGTGGAGCGTCTATCACTCCACGCACTTCGACGTGTACTTCTACGAAGAAGAGCGCCAGTCGCTGCAGCGCGTCGTCGACTCGGCCGAGAGCGCGTATCTCAGCCTCTCGCAGAAGTTCAACTACCAGATCTCGAAGAAGATCCCGCTGATCTTCTTCCACACGCACTCCGCGTTCGAGCAGACGAACGTCATCCTGAATTTCATCCCCGAGGGCGTGGGCGCGTTCGCCGAGCCGGCGCGCAACCGCATGGTGCTGCCCATCGACATGCCCGACGATGAACTGCTCCAGCTCGTGCAGCACGAGCTCACGCACATCTTCGAATACGAGATTCTCTTCCAGGGAAAGTTCGGCAAGAACATCACCGCCAATCCGCCGCAGTGGATGATGGAGGGACTGGCGTCGTTCATGGGTGAGGACGAAGACTCGCGCGACCGCATGGTGCTGCGCGACGCCGTCGTCACCGATCGCATCCCGCGCGTGAGCGGCGGCGGACCGTCGGGCTACTTCGCGTATCGCTTCGGCCACGCCGTGTTCCGTTACATGCAGGAGACGTACGGCTGGGAAGGTCTCCGCGACTTCATCTACGAATACCGCAACACCCTCGGCAACAGCATCGACCGCGCCTTGAAGCGCGCGTTCAATGTGTCACCCGAGGAGTTCGACTCGCGGTTCCGGACGTGGCTGCGGAAGCAGTATCTGCCGGCGCTGGTCGCGAAAGGTGAGCCGCAGGAATACGGCGACCCGTTCCGCATCCGCGAGAACAGCCAGAGCGACGAGATCTCCGCGATTCCGTCGCCGTCCGGCGATCTGCTGGCCGCGTTCACGACGTACAAGGAAGACATCGACGTCGTCCTCTTCAACATCCCCGAGCGCCGTCTGCTCAAGAACCTGACCTCGGGCTACACGAGCGAGTACGAGTACCCGATCGTGCAGTCCTTCACCACCGGCGCGGTGATGGGACGCGACATCGCCTTCGCGCCGAACGGCGATCAGATCGCGTTCTTCGTGCGCAAGGAGCGAGGGCGCAGCCTGCTGCTCCTCAATCCGATCAGCGGAAAGATCGATCGCATGATCGACATGCCGCTCGAGCAGCAACTCTCGCCCACGTACTCGCCGGACGGACGGCGCATCGCCTTCTCCGCGATCCAGGGCAATCAGTCCGACATCTTCGTCTACGATCTCGACTCCGCGACGATCACCAATCTCACCAGCGACGCGTTCTACGACTCCGCGCCCGTCTACGCGCCCGACGGCCAGTCGCTGATCTACTCGTCGGTGGGCGAGCAGTACGCGAAGCTCTACCGCCTCAGCCTCGCCAATCCGAAAGAGCGCTATCAGCTCACGACCGGCAACTGGAACGACATCGACGCCTACTTCAGCCCCGACGCCAAGCGTCTCTTCTTCGCCTCGGACAAGCAGACCGGCCGCAACATCGAAATGGCGTCGAAGATCCTCGAAGACGCGGAGAACAAGGCCCGCACCGACGGCAACACGCCCAAGGCGGATCTGACGAACTTCGCGGCGTACAACATCTACTCGCTCGATCTCGCCAGCGGCGACGTGCTGCAGTACACCGACGTCATCGGCGGCTGCTTCGCTCCGGTCGTGTTCACGGGCTCGAACAACAAGGAGCGCATGGTCTTCTCGTCGTACTACAAAGGCCAATGGCGCCTGTACTCGACGACGACGGACAAGCCGCTGCACGAGGCGGAGAAGACGAACCTGCCCTCCGCGCCGATCGCGGCCGAGGACCGTTCGATCTTCCGCTCCACTTCCGAGTTCTTCATCGACGAGGACAAGATCGAGCGCACCGGCGGCTTCAAGCTCTTCATCGACGACGTGGATATCGCGGCGGGGGTGACCTCCGATCAGCTCATCCTCTCGCGCTCGACGCTGTACATGAGCGACATGCTGGGCAACCGCCGCTTCATCGCGTCGCTGGACTCGGTGGATACGTTCTCGAACTTCGACTTCCTTTACCTCGACCTGCACAAGCGCATGAACTGGGGCGCGCGCGTCTTCGACGATCGCGCGTTCTACGTGCTGCCGAACGAGTTCGAGTCGCGCGGGCTCGACCGGCGGCAGGCCTATCGCCTGACCGGCCTGTTCGGCCTGGCCAGCTATCCGTTCACGCGCTACCACCGCATCGATGCGGGCGCGGGCTTCATGACCCGCTCGTACACGTTCCTCGACTTCCGCGCGGGCGACCAGAACGGAGACGGCATCGTCAATTTCGACGACGCCAACGCCGTCAACATCCGCAACAACTTCCCCATCGTCAGCACGACGTTCAGCGGCGACAGCGCGGTGTGGAAGTTCTTCGGACCGGTCTCGGGCCGCCGCTACGAGCTTTCGGCGTCGTACGCGCACGACATGGAGGAAAGCGGAGCGCTCAGCCGGGACGTGGAAGTGGACTGGCGGGAGTACAAGCAGATCACCTCACGCTCGCTCATCGCCGCGCGCGTGTACGGCGCCTGGTCGGAAGGAAACTTCCCGAACATCCACTACTTCGGCGGACTGAATACGCTGCGCGGCTACGACTACCGCTCGTTCTTCGGACAGTACGCGGGCTTCGCGAACGTCGAGTTGCGCTTCCCGCTCGTGGACGTGCTGGCCACGCCGCTGATCGTGCTGCAGCAGGTGCGCGGCGTGGTGTTCATGGACGTCGGCGGGGCCTACTTCAAGGGCCAGGACTTCAAGTTCGCCGAAGACGGCCGCCTGCGCGACGGAGCGGCCTCGGTGGGCTGGGGCTTCTCGTTCCACTTCCTGGGCCTCCCGCTGAACTGGGACTTCGCAAAGCGGTTCGACGGGAAGAAGCTCGAAGGCGGATTCCGCACGAGCTTCTGGGTGGGACAGACGTTCTAGAGCGGTGGCGGCTTTGCCGCCGCCGCGTTGCCGGTTGCTGGTGAGTTCTTGTGGTTGCGTGGTGCCTCAGCGCGAGAAACCACCGGCAACCAGCAACATGGCAACACGGCAACTCAGGCGGCGCGCGGAGCGCGCCGCCTGTCCGCGATCGTCTCCCGCAGGAACTTCAGCAGCGCCTTCTCCTCCCGCGACAATCCCCGCCGCACCACCGGCGAGCCGCGCCGCGTCTTGCGCAGCATCTCGAACGGTTTGCCTTCCATGTACTCGTCGAGCAGGCGCGGGCAGATGTAGGACGAGCGGCAGACCGCGGGCGTGTTGCCCAGCTGCTCGGCCGTGGCCACGACCGCCTTGCGCACGCGGCGCTTGCGGTCCGTCTTGCTCGTGCCCTGTCCCTGCATGGCCAGCGCGATCGAGCAGAGAAGCGTTCCGGCCCACGTGCGAAAGTCCTTGGCCGTGAAGTCCTTTCCGATGATGGACTGGATGTAGTCGTTCACGTGGCGGTCCTTCACGTCGATGAAGCGGCCGTTCTGCGTGAACTTGAACAGCTCCGCGCCGGGGGTGGCCTTGAGCGTCTGCACGATCGCGGCGACGTCGCCGTCGCGCACCGCGCGCTTCTGCTTCTTCTTCCACTTGCCGACGTAGTCGAACAGCAGTTTCCCGCCGTCCACCTTCACGTGGCTGCCGCGGATGGTCGACAGTCCGAACGTCGACTCGGACTCCGCGCTCTTGTCGTTCCCGATGCGGAAGAAGCCCTGATCGATCAGGCGCACCATCGCGGCGAGCACGCGCGCGCGATCGAGCGAGTCGCCCTGCATGTCCTTGCGCACGCGGCTGCGCAGCGCGGGCAGCGCCTCGCCGAACTCCACGACGCGCTTGAACTTCTCCTCCTCGCGTTGCGCGCGGAAGCGCTGGTGATACAGGTATTGCGTGCGGCCTTTCTTGTCGACGCCCACCGCCTGCAGCGGCGCGCTGTCCGCACGCGCGATGCGCACGTCCCTCCACGCGGGAGGGATGCGCAACCTGGCGATCCGGTTCAGCACTTTCTCGACTTGAACTTCAGACCCATCGGGGAGGCGGTAGGCGAACCCCGTCTCCTTGGTGCCTTCTCTCCGGATGCCGTGCAGGTCGAGGGACCACCGGCGTCGCACGCCCTTGATCGGCATCGCGAGCGGCAATTTTGCGAGAATGGTGCCGCCAACCCGATCCATGACCCCGCTACAAAAGCGAATCCTGCTCATCCTCTGCGTGCTCATCGCGCTGACGCGCCTGCTCGCCATCGCGCGCTCGCTCAACGACTGGGACGAAGCCCTCTTCTCCCTCGGTGTCCGCAACTACGACGTCACGCAGCACTGGCCGCATCCGCCCGGCTATCCGCTCTTCATCGCCGCCGCCAAGCTGGTGCACCTCTTCGGCGTGAACGAGTTCCGCTCGGTGCAGGCGATCGTCGTCATCGGCGCCTGCGTTCTCTTTCCCGCGCTCTTCTTCTTCGCGCGCGAGCTGGGCTTCGACTTCGCGACGTCGATCTGCGCCGCGGCCATCTTCGTGTTCCTGCCGAACGTGTGGGTGTACGGCGGCACGGGCTTCAGCGACATTCCGTCCACGACCCTCGGCTTCGCCGCGTGCGCGTTGCTCCTGGCCGGACGCCGCAGCACGCGAGCGTACGTGATCGGCGCGATCGTCCTCGGCATCGCCGCGGGCTTTCGCACGCCGAATCTCCTGATCGGTGCGATTCCCGCGCTCGTCGCCACGTGGCATCGCATCAGAGTCCGCAACTTCGGTGCGGTGTTCCTGGCCATGTTCCTCGGCGGCGCCATCACCGCGGGCAGTTACCTCGGCGCCGCGCTGGCTTCCGAATCGATCGACGGCTATCGCAAGATCGTCGTGGCGCAGCAGAAGTACGTCTACGCCGTCGACTCGTGGCACAACCCCGCACGCGCGCCATTGCCCGACGCCGCGAAGATTTTCTTCCTCTGGCCGATCATGCAGCGGCAGCACATGACCTGGATCGCCGCATTCGCGATCATCGGCATCCTGGCCGTTCTCATCACCCGGCGATGGCCGCTCCTGCTGCCGCTGGCGATCTTCACGCCGCTGATGATCACGTCGTGGCTGAACCTCGACATCGAAGCCGCGGGGCGATACGCAATCCCGTACCTGGCTGCACACGCGATGTTCGCCGCGTATGGACTGCGCATCGTCGGACGCAAGCCCGTCATTCAGAGTTCGCTGGCGGCGGCGATCGTGATCGTCATGGCCGTGTGGTCGTGGCCGGGACTGGCACTGCAGCGGAACACCGATGCGCCGGCGACGGCGGCCCTGCTCTGGGTGCAGCGGAACGTACCGAAGGGATCGCCCGTGTACGTGCAGGGCGGCCTCGGGCCGCAAGCGCGCTACCTGCTGCCCGAGCATCAGACATCGTTCTACGAGGAGGTGGAGAAGATCGCGCAGGTGACGGCCGATGCGTGGGCGGTGCAGCCGGCGATCGTCGAGAGCGCGCCGGAGACGTTCTTCTGGCCGCACACGAATCCGCTGTGGAAGATTCTGCGGCGGCGCAACTTCGAGGCCTCGGTGGTGCGGCTGGCCACCGTCATCGAGTTCGGCAGCGGCTGGTACCTGCCGGAAGGGACCGGGTCGGATATTTTCCGGTGGATGGGAAGAGAGTCCGAGGCGACGCTGCCGCCGGTGGCGAAGGGCGGGGTGTTGTCGATGCGCATGTACGTTCCCATCGATACCATCGCGCCGCCGATGATCGAAGTGTGGATGAACGGCGCGCTCGTGGAGCGCTTCCGCGGCGACAAGGCCAACATCGAGAAGTCGTGGACCGTGGCTTCGCGCACCGGCGCGCCGAATGAATTGCGCATTCACACCAGCGGAGTGGCCGTGCCGTCGCAGGTGGGCGGCGGCGGCGACTCGCGCGAGCTCGGCCTGCGCATGGATGGAATGTCGTGGATGCCGGCCCGCTGACTCGCAACGAGCGCGTGGCGTTCTGGGCTTGCGCGCTGTTCGCAGCGATTGCGCGCTGGCCGGCCAAATCGCTGACGCTTTGGGACTGGGACGAGGCGTTGTTCGCGCTGGCGCTGCGCCACTACGACGTGACCGCCTATCACCCGCATCCGCCCGGCTTTCCGTTGTTCATCGCGCTGGCGAAGCTGATTCCGCTGCACGGGTTTCACGCGCTGCAGGCGATCGTGTTCGCGTCGTCGCTGTTCGTGTTCCCGGCGATGTTTTTTCTCGCACGATCGCTGCGCGCGCCGGCGAAGGTGGCCATCGGCGCGGGACTGCTGCTGGCGTTCTTTCCGAACGTCTGGTTCTACGGCGGCACCGCGCTGTCGGACGTGCCGTCGATGGTGCTGGTCGTCGTTGCGTGCGCGCTCTTGTTGCGCGGGAACGTGATCGCGGGATCGATCGTCCTCGCGATCGCCGCCGGAT
>DATLBM010000205.1:0-8322 GCA_035526885.1 Thermoanaerobaculia bacterium
GGACCTTCCCGCGCCGTGGCACGGTGGAAGGTCCTTCGACTCCGCTGCGCTCCGCTCAGGATGACACTTCGGAGGACACTTGGGCGCGTGTCATCCTGAGCCGCCGGAGCGAAGCGGAGGACGGTCGAAGGACCTTCCCCCGCTCCGAGGCACGGTGGAAGGTCCTTCGACTCCGCTGCGCTCCGCTCAGGAGGACACGACGCCGTCACATCAGCCTCTGTCCGCTCGTCTCCTTGACGGTGACCGATGACCCGATATGATGCCGGACCGAATGCAACCCGCCGCTTTGACAGACCGAGGTGAGCTCCGAATGACGTGGTTGGGCAGTTTCTACCGCTCCGCGATCGGCAAGAAGGCGGTCATGGCCGTGACGGGCGTGATCCTCTTCGGCTGGATCTTCCTGCACATGGTCGGCAACCTGAAGGTGTACTTCGGTCCCGAGCACTACAACGAGTACGCGCACTTTCTGAAGAACATGCTCACGCCCGCGGTTCCCGAGAGCGGCGTGTTGTGGTTGTCGCGTCTGATCCTGCTGGTCGCCGTGATCCTGCACATCCACGCGGCGTATGCGCTGACGATGATGAATCGCCAGGCGCGGCCGGTCGGTTATCGCAATCGCGAGTACGCCAAGGCCACTTATGCGGCGCGCACGATGCGCTGGGGCGGCGTGATCATCCTGCTCTTCGTGATCTACCACATCCTGCATTTCACGACCGGCCAGGCGCATCCCGACTTCGTGCCGGGCGACGTCTACCACAACTTCGTGGTCGGGTTTCGGGTGTGGTGGGTGGCGGCGATCTACATCATCGCCAACCTCGCGCTGGGGTTGCACCTCTATCACGGTGTCTGGGCGATGTTCTCGTCGCTGGGCGTGACGCACCAGCGGTTCGAGAGCTTCCGGCGCGTGTTCGCGACGACGTTCGCGGCCATCATCACGATCGGCAACGTGCTCTTCCCGCTCAGCGTGCTCCTCGGGTTCGTCAGGTGAATCGCATGCAATTGGACAGCAAGATTCCTCAGGGTCCGCTCTCGGAAAAGTGGACCTACGCGAAATCGCACTACAAGCTCGTGAATCCGGCCAACCGCCGCAAGTACGACATCATCGTCGTGGGCGCAGGCCTGGCCGGCGCATCCGCCGCGGCTTCCCTGGGAGAGCTCGGCTACAACGTCAAGTGCTTCGTCTATCACGACTCGCCGCGGCGCGCGCACTCGATTGCCGCGCAGGGCGGCATCAACGCCGCGAAGAACTATCGCAACGACGGCGACAGCGTCTACCGCCTCTTCTACGACACGATCAAAGGCGGCGACTACCGCTCGCGCGAGGCGAACGTGCATCGCCTGGCCGAGCTCTCGGTCAACATCATCGACCAGGCCGTGGCGCAGGGCGTCCCGCTGGCGCGCGAGTACGGCGGCATGCTCGAGAATCGCTCGTTCGGCGGCGTGCAGGTGTCGCGCACTTTCTACGCGCGCGGACAAACGGGCCAGCAGCTCCTCCTCGGCGCGTTCCAGGCGCTGGAACGGCAGATCGCGCTGGGCACCGTCACGCAGTACAACCGTTACGAGATGCTCGACCTCGTCGTCATCGACGGTCACGCCAAGGGCATCATCACGCGCAACCTGATCAACGGAAAAATCGAGGCGCACGCCGCCGACGCGGTGGTACTCGGCACTGGCGGATACGTCAACGTTTTCTACCTGTCGACGAATGCGAAGGCCTCGAACGCGACGGCCATCTGGCGCGCGCACAAGCGCGGCGCGGCCTTCGCGAATGCGTGCTACACGCAGATCCATCCCACCTGCATTCCGCAGACGGGCGACTACCAGTCGAAGCTCACGCTGATGTCCGAGTCGCTGCGCAACGACGGCCGCATCTGGGTGCCGAAGACGCAGGGCGACAAGCGCTCGCCGAAGGAGATCCCCGAGGCGGAGCGCGATTACTACCTGGAGCGGAAGTATCCGAGCTTCGGCAACCTCGCGCCGCGCGACATCGCATCGCGCGCGGCCAAGGAAGCGTGCGATGAAGGCCGCGGCATCGGCCCATCCGGACGCGGCGTCTATCTCGATTTCGCCGACGCCATCAAACGCCTCGGACGTCCCGTCATCGAAGAGCGCTACGGCAACCTCTTCGACATGTACCACGACATCACGGCCGAAAATCCGTACGAAGTGCCGATGCGCATTTATCCCGCGCCGCACTATTCGATGGGCGGGCTGTGGGTCGACTACAACCTGATGTCGAACGTGCCCGGCCTGTACGTGATCGGCGAGGCGAATTTCTCCGATCACGGCGCGAACCGCCTCGGCGCCAGCGCGCTGATGCAGGGACTCGCGGACGGCTACTTCGTGCTGCCCGCCACCATCGGCGACTACCTGGCGACGCAGTTCGGGAAGAAGCCGGCCACCACGCACGCGGCGTTCGCGGATGCGGAGCGCGATGTGCGCGCGCGCCTTTCGAAGCTGGTCGATGCGAAAGGTACGCGCAGCGTCGACTCGTATCACAAAGAGCTGGGCTCGATCATGTGGGACTACTGCGGCATGGCCCGGACGGCCGAGGGGCTGAAGAAGGCGCTGGGGATGATCCGCGAATTGCGGACGCAGTACTGGCGCGACGTGCGCGTGACGGGCACGAACGAGGAGCCGAACCAAGGCCTGGAGAAGGCCGGCCGCGTGGCGGACTTCTTCGAGCTCGCGGAGCTGATGTGCATCGACGCTCTCCATCGCGAAGAGTCGGCCGGCGGACATTTCCGCGTCGAATATCAGACGCCGGACGGCGAGGCGCAGCGCAACGATGATGATTACCTGTACGTCGCGGCGTGGGAGCACAAGGGCGAAGACGCCGAGCCCGTCCTGCACAAGGAGCCGCTGGTGTACGAAGAAGTGAAGCTGGCCACGAGGTCGTATAAATGAATCTGACACTGCAGGTCTGGCGGCAGAAATCGCGCGACGCGGAAGGCCGCTTCGTCGAGTACAAAGCGGAGAACATCTCGCCGGACGCGTCGTTCCTGGAGATGCTGGACGTCGTCAACGAGCGCCTCATCGAAAAGGGCGACGAGCCCATTCACTTCGAGCATGACTGCCGCGAAGGCATCTGCGGCTCGTGCGGCATGATGATCAACGGCACGGCACACGGGCCGATGGCCGGCACGGCCACCTGCCAGTTGCACATGCGCCACTTCAAGGACGGCGACGTAGTCGAAGTCGAGCCGTGGCGCGCGCGCGCGTTCCCGGTCATCAAGGACCTGATCGTCGATCGCAGTCCGCTGGACAAGATCATCCAGGCCGGCGGCTTCATCTCCGTCAATACGGGCGCGGCGGTCGAGGCGAATACGATCCCGATCCCGAAACAGACGCAGGAACTGTCGATGGACGCCGCGGAATGCATCCAGTGCGGCGCCTGCGTCGCGCAGTGCCCGAATGGCGCCGGCCAGCTCTTCACCGCCGCCAAAGTCTCGCACCTCGGACTGCTCCCGCAAGGCCAGCCCGAGCGCTACGAGCGCGTGGTGAAGATGGTCGAGGTGATGGAGAGCTACTTCGGAAGCTGCACGCTGTTCCGCGAATGCGAGGCGGTTTGCCCGAAGGAGATCCCGGTGTCGTTCATCGCGCGCATGAACCGCGATTACCTCGCCGCGAAGTGCAGGTCGCGGTGAGCGGCTGGGCGATCTCCCGCGGTCAGGCCATTCTCGGCATCGCCGGCGGAGTGGCGCTGATCCTCAGCGCGGCCGCGCATTCGCTCATGGGCTGGCCGGTGATGAGGACGCAGCTCGAATCCACGCACGCGCCGGCGGATCTGATCCGCGGCCTTGGCGTGGGCTGGCACTTCGGCGGCGTGGCGATGGTGGCGTTCGGAGTGATCGTGCTGCATCTGTTCGCGAAATGCCTGCGCGGCGAACGGCCGTCGCTGATGCCGGTGACGATCATCGCCGTCGCGTACATCGCGTTCGGCGCGTGGGCACTCTTCATCAGCCGCTTCGAGCTCTTCTTCCTTTTTGTTTTCGTCGTCCCCGGCCTGGTGCTCGCCTCGGCCAGCCGCCTGCCTTCGCGGCCGGGCGAGATCGATCCCGCCGACGGACGGTTGTCCGACTAGCGCGCGAGCTTCTTCGCGACGCGGTTGTAGCGCATGGCCTGGATGAAATAGATCACCGCCGCGGCGGCGCCGGCAATGGGCAGCATCGCCAGCACTTCGCGTCCCAGCATCGCCGCGAGCAAGGCCACGAAGGCGGTGACAAACCAGTTCAGCACGCCCACGACACGCACCGCGCCTTCCATCGCATCATGCCGGATGGAGCCGTGCATGATCGGCGCGTAATGCAGGACGCCGCCGCTCAGCATCTGCTCGCGGAACGCGATGAGGTCCGGGCCGAGACGGCGGAAGAGCAACGGCGCTCCGGCGGCAGTTGCCGTGGACGCCTGCAATTCGTCGAGCGACAGGTCCGCGATTCCCTGCGGCCGCGGCACGCGCCGGACGAAGATCGGAATCCCGTACGCGAAATAGGCGCGGGTCCATCTCGCGGCCAGGATCATTTCCGCGACGAGGACGACGATGACGGCAGCCATGCCGAAGCCGAGCATGTGGCCGGCGCTCACGTGCCCGGATTATCCCGCCGTCGCAGCAGCAGTCCAAGCACGGTGCCCGCGGCGAAGCCTGCCGCGTGCGGCAATTTCAGGTGTCCGCTGAAGCCGAGATCGAGTACGAGCTGAATGGCGATGTACGCGCGCGCGCACCAAACCGTTCTGCGATCGCGCGTCGGTACCGCCGCGCCGGCGATTCCCAGCGCCGCCTGAGACGCGCCGGTGGCGACGATCGCCGGCGCGATGTTGATGGCGACGAGCTGCCCGATCACGCCGGAGACCAGGGCGATGACGAGAAATCGCCACGACCCGAGGATGCGCTCCAATCCGCCGCCGATGAACCAGACCGCGGCGGCGTTGAGGAGCGCATGCGCCAGATAGACGTGCAGAAACTGCGAGGCGATGAGGCGCCACCACTGGCCGGCCCGCACGGTGGCCAGCGTCGCGCCGCCGTAATCGAGCAGCGCCGCATTGGGGATCACGAACGCCGCGCGATGGATGAACAGAACGGCGGAGACGACGACGATGACGGCTGCGAGGAAGCGGCTCACGACGTCACGTCACCGCCTTCTTCCGGAACCCGCGCAGTCCCACCCACATCAGCAGCGCCGTGAGCGCGACGAGCGCCGCGATCACCACCGCGACAGGCATGTGCTCCACCGCCGGCGTCAGCGCCGCGCGCATCCCCTCGGACAAATAGACCAGAGGATTGATCAGCACCGCGTACTTCAGAAACGGCACGTGATCCAGTCCGCGCCACGGGTAGTACGTGCAGCCGAACATGATCATCGGCGCGAAGATGACCTGCATCATCAGCGAGATCTGCTGCGGCTGCAAAGCCGTGCCGAGGAACAGGCCGAGGGCGGAGAAGAGCGTGCCGCCCAGGATGACCATGAGGATGAGCAGCGGAAGGTTGCGGAGCGTGAGGCCGGCGATCGGTCCCATCATCAGGCGGCACACGGGCAGCACGAACAACACCGCGAACGCCCCCTGAATCACGCCCGACAACACCTTTTGCAGCGCGATCGTTTCGATCGGCGCGGGCGCGAGCAGGCGGTCCTCGATCTCCCTGGTGATGCCGAAGTCGGCGATGAGCGGCATCGTCACCGACCAGATCGCGGCCGTGCACAGACACAGCGCCGCGATGCCCGGAATCAGCATCGTGCGGAACGCGGCATTCATGAGGCCCATGCGCGGCAGGAGGACGCCGAAGACGATGACGAACATCATCGGCTGCAGCACGGTGCGCAGCAGGATGGCCACGATCTCGCGTTTGGCGACTACGGCGTCGCGCAGGAGCAGGGAACCGATGATGCCGACGTTCACGCGAGCTTCCTCCCGGTCAGCGAAATGAAGAGCGTTTCCAGGCTGGGGCGCGAGAGCTGGATGTCCCGCACCGTCCAGCCGCGCGAGTCGCCGTACGCGAGCAGTGATGGAATGGCCGTGGCCGCGGTGTTCGCGAACGCGCGCGCAACACCGGCCCGCGGAACTCGACGCGCGACACGCCGTCGATGGACGGCGGATCGCCGGTGAGCTCGCGGTCGAACATCACGTCGACGATCGTCTCGCCCGGCGCCTGCGCGCGCAACGCCGCGGGCGTGTCGCACGAAAGCAACCTGCCGCGGTCGACGATGGCGATGCGGTCGCAGAGCTGATCCGCTTCCTCCATGTAGTGCGTGGTCATCACGATCGTGCGGCCCTGCGCGCGCAGCTCGCGCAGGATGTCCCAGATCGCCAGGCGCGCCTGCGGATCGAGCCCGACGCTCGGCTCGTCGAGGAACAGGACCTCCGGCTCGTGCGTGAGCGCGCGGGCGATCATCATCCGCTGCTGCTGGCCGCCGGAGAGCGCGTCGGGTTTCGCGTCGCGTTTCTCGGCGATGCCCAGGCGTTCGAGGAGCGCATCCGCGCGCCGCGCCGCCTCGGCACGCGCGACGCCGAAGTACGTGGCGTGAAAGACGAGATTCTCGCGAACGGTGAGTCCGCGATCGGGATTGGGACGCTGCGGCACGACGCCGATCTTCGCGCGCGCCGCAACGCTCTCTTTCGCGACGTCATGTCCGGCCACGATGGCCGTGCCGGCGGTGGCCTTCACGCGCGTGGTGAGGACGCCGATGGTGGTGGTCTTCCCCGCCCCGTTCGGGCCGAGAAGACCGAACATCTCGCCCTCGGCGACGTCCAGATCGAGGCCGTCGAGGGCGACGACGCTGCCGTACTCCTTCCGCAGTCCGCGGATGTGAATCGCTGTTCCCATCCGCGCGACTTTAGCAAACGGTCACTTCATCTTCGAGGCGATGTCGTGGGCCATCTTCTGATGTTGCTGCAGCGTGGGCAGCGTTTTGCCGGCCCAGGCTTTGAGGTCGCCGTCCGATGCGGTGGTCGACGCCTTCTCGAATTCGGGGACGTCCTTGTCGTGATCGTCGACCATGTGATGCATGTAGGCCTTGTCGAACTCCGCGCCGCTGAGCGAGGAGAGATGATCGACGGCGTCCTTGTGCTCGCCCGCCAGCTCGGTGGGCAGGGCGACGCCTTTGGTCGTGGCGAGCTGCGCGAGCTCGGCGTTGGCTTTGCCGTGATCGTCGACCATGCGCTGTGCGAAGGCCTTGACGCCCGCGCTCTGCGCTTTCTGCAGCGCGAGGTTTCCGGCCTGCACTTCCATGAGCCCGCCCATGCCGGCCTTGGACATGAAGTCCTTGTCCTCGTTCGACATCGCGGACGTCGTGCCGCCGGTGGCGCCGGTGGTGGTGGCGTTCGCCGTGGTGCTTTCGGCCGACTGCCCGGTGGTGGCGGTGGTGTCGGTCTCCGGCGTGCCGGTCTGGTTCTCGGGTTTGCACGCGGCGAGCGCGAGGATCGCCAGAGCGATCAGGGTCTTCTTCAACATCGATGGGCTCCTTTCAAGTACGTAGGATGGGCTTCAGCCCGTCCAGAGGCGGGCTGAGGCCCGCCCTACGTGTGCAGGAGGAGTGCCGCGGCGAGCTTCTCGTAGTCTTCGAAGACGTTGTAGAGCTGCGCGCTGACGCGGAGGATGCGCTTCGGCGGATGCGGCCACGGCACGATCGGCACTTCGATGCCGTGCTCGTACAGCAGGCGATCCTGCAGCGGATCGCCGTAGAGCGACGGCGCCTCGTTCGCGGAGCCGTCGGGCAGCGGCACGGCGGCCATCGAGCCGAGCATCGAGTCGGGCGCGGGCGGATCGATGCGCAGCGTTTCGCAGAGCAGATCGCGCGCGCGCAATGCGAGCTCTTGATTGCGACAGACGACGGACGGCCATCCGCCCGGCAGCAGCGAAGCCATGAAACGCAATGCATCGGGGACGCAGAGCCACGCGCTGGGATCGAACGTGCCCGTCCAGTCGAACTCGATGAGAAAGCGGCTGCGATCGCGGCGCGGCGAGTTCGAGCCGTGGCTGATCAGCGCGGGACGCACGCCGGCGCGGCGATTCTCGCGCACATAAAGAAACGCGGCGCCTTTCGGCGCGCAGACCCACTTGTGCAGGTTGCCGGTGTAGTACGCGGCATTCAGCTCGCGGAGATTGAGCGGAAGAAATCCGGGGGCGTGGGCGCCGTCGATCAGCGTGTCGATGCCTTTCCCGCGCAGCGCGGCGATCAGCTCTTTGACGGGGAAGATGAGCGCCGTCTGGCTGGTCACGTGATCGATGAGCACGAGGCGCGTGCGCTCCGTGACTCTCTCCAGCACGCGCTCGATGACGACGTCCGGTGAGGTGATGGGGAAGGGGATGTCGGCGACGACGACCTT
>DATLBM010000206.1:0-12923 GCA_035526885.1 Thermoanaerobaculia bacterium
CATGTACGTCATCGGCGACGAGCGCGATCTCGTGAAGTTGCGCACCAACTATCGCAACGACGCCGTGCATCTCTACCGCATCCGCACCACGCCCGAGCGCATGCGCCGGATGTTTCTGGCCATGGTGGGGCGCGCCAACCATCTGCACGATCATCCCGAGTTCTACAACACCCTCACCAACACCTGCACGACCAACCTCGTGCGCCACGTGAACGAGATCACGCCCAGGCGCATCCCGCTGCGCGCGTCCGTGCTGTTGCCGGCGACGTCCGACCAGCTCGCGTACGAGCTGGGTCTCATCGACACCGATGTTTCCTTCGCGGAAACAAAACGCCGCGCGCTCATCAATGCCGGCGCGCGGCGTTTCGCGGATGATCCCGAGTTCTCGCGGCGAATCCGCGGACTCACTCCCTGAAGCGGATGCGGACGTCCTTGATCTCCACCTCGTCGTTCGCGGCCGGCTCGATGAAGAGGTAGTCGCCGGCGATGTTCTTCGTGTCGATGTTGAACGTCTTGCCCTCGCGCGTGACGTCGAGGTAGTACTCGACGGTCTCGTCGTCGATGCGGATCTTCAGCGCGCCGCCGGCCTTCTCGCCGATGTCGTCCTGCGCGTAGAAGCGGATCGACTCCACCGGCCGCCCGTAGATGGGAATGCGGATGCGCGCCTGACGTCCGCCGCACGTGTTGCCGCCGATGCAGCCGCCTTCGTGCGTGAGCTCGCGTCCGCGCGGTCCGCCGCCGTAGTTGCCGCCGCCGGAATTGCCGCCCGAGCCGCGGCGCCCGCCGCGTCCGTACAGCACTTCGATGTCCTTGATGTCCACCTCGTCGTCGTTCTGCGTCTCGATGACCAGGCGCGAGCCGTAGCGGTTCTCGACGTCGAGCTCGTGGCGCTTGCCTTCGCGCTTGACGTCGATGAAGGAGTCGATGGTCTCGTCGTCGATGCGCACGCGCAGGCGTCCGTCGGCGCGCGTGCCGATGTTGTCGCTGGCGTAGAAGCGCACGCCGAGGACGGGCGCGTCTTCGAGGGCGATGGTGATGCGGTCGCCGTTGCGGCCGCACTCGTCGCCGCCGATGCAACCCGCCGCGCGCGGATAAGCGCGCCATCCGCCGCCGCTGCCCGTGCCGCCGCCGCGGCGGTCGTCCCAGTTGTCGCGGCGCTGCACGTGGCCGCGCGAGCTGCCGTACTGCACGGCGATGTCGGTGATCTCCACTTCGTCGTTGTTGGCCGGCTCGAAGACGAGGTACTTGCCGCGCAGCTCGTCCACTTCCAGCGTGAACGTGTCGCCCTTGCGCGGGATGTCCAGGAAGTCGCGGATGGTGTTGCCGTCGATCTTCACGCGCAGCGAGCCGTCCGCTTTCTGGCCGATGTTGTCGTGCGCGCGGAAGCGCACGGCCACGACGGGACGGTCTTCCAGCGCGACGCGCAGGCGCCGCTCGGCGCACGTCGAGCCGCCGATGCAGCCGCCGTTGCCGCCCGCCGGCGTCCAGTCGCCGTCGCGGCGCAGGTCCTGCGCGTAGGTGAGTGTGGGAAGGATGAGAAGGAGCCCGAGGATCAGGCGACGCATGGTTTTTCGATAGCCTCCGCGGCGGATTGTATGCGTGCCGCTTGCCCGTATTTTCAGGGGATTTTCGGGGGTTTTGCGGGGTCGGGTGTCATCGCTGCGTGACGAGCTGTCTCCACCGCGCGACGCCACGTCGCCATCCGCGATCTTCGCTCATCCTCGGAGATCGCCGGCGTGAATGTTTTCGCCGCGCGCCACTGCGAGTCGACGTCGTTCTCGCTCCAGAATCCCACCGCCATGCCGGCCAGATACGCGGCGCCGAGGGCCGTCGACTCCATCGTTCCCGATCGCACGACCGGCAGTCCGGCCACGTCGGCCTGAGTCTGCATCAATAGATCGTTGACCGAGCCGCCGCCGTCGACGCGCAGCTCCGTGGGCTCGATGCCCGAGTCTTTGCGCATCGCGTCGAGCACGTCGGCGCTGAGCAGCGCGATCGCATCGAGCGCCGCGCGTGCGATGTGCGCGGACGTCGTTCCGAGCGTGAGCCCCGTGATCGTGCCGCGCGCGTACGCGTCCCAGTGCGGCGCGCCGAGGCCCGTGAAGGCGGGGACGAACACCACGCCTCCGCTGTCGGGCACCGAGGCGGCGAGCGGTTCGATGTCGGCCGCACTCTGAATGATGCCCAGCTTGTCGCGCAGCCACTGCACCGCCGCGCCGGTGACGAACACGCTTCCTTCGAGCGCGTAGTGGACGGACTGCCTGTCCTCCACCGCCATCGTCGCCAGCAATCCGTGCGTCGACTGCACGACCTCCGCGCCCGTGTTCATCACCAGGAACGAGCCCGTGCCGTAAGTGTTCTTGGCCATGCCCGCGCGCGTGCAGCGCTGGCCGAAAAGCGCGGCCTGCTGATCGCCCGCAATGCCCGCGATCGGAATCCCGCTCGGGATCGGCAACCCTTCACCGGTCCGCGCCACGATCTCACTCGACGCATGGACCTCGGGCAACAGGTGCCGAGGAATGTTCAGGATCGACAGCAGCTCGTCATCCCATTGCGACGCGTGAATGTCGAACAGCAACGTCCGCGACGCGTTCGTCGGATCGGTGACGTGTGCCGTTCCGTTCGTGAGCCGCCAGATCAGCCACGTGTCGATGGTGCCGAAAGCAGCGTCGTGTGCGTCGCCGACATGATCGAGCAGCCAGCGCAGCTTCGTGCCCGAGAAATACGCGTCGAGCACGAGGCCTGTCTTCGCGCGGAAGCGCGGCTCGTGCTCGCGCAGCGCGTCGCACATCTCCGCCGTGCGCCGGTCCTGCCACACGATGGCGTTGTGCAGCGGACGCGAAGTCGTGCGATCCCACAGCACCGTCGTCTCGCGTTGATTGGTGATGCCGATCGCCGCCACTTCCACAGCCGGCACCTGCGCGATCGCCTCCGCCGCGACGCCGATCTGCGTCTGCCAGATCTCCTCCGCGTCATGCTCGACCCAGCCCGGCTGCGGATAGATCTGCCGGAACTCGCGCTGTGCCACGGCGAGCACGTTCGCGCGCTCGTCGAACAGGATCGCGCGCGAGCTGGTCGTCCCCTGATCCAGCGCCAGCACGGCCTTCATCAAAGCCCCTCGGGCGGCATCGCCAGCAGCGTCGTCTGATCGAAGGCCTCGCCGTTTGCGTCGCCGCGCCAGCGCCATGCGCGTCCGTCGTCCATCTGCAGCTCCACGCCCACGCGTTCGCCGGCTCGCAATTGCACCGGCACCTCGAGCGGCAGGAACGCCTGCGACCACGACGTCTCCCGCGCGCGCTGATTCGAGAGCGTGATGCCTTCGACGAGCGTGGTCGTGAAGAACGCGCCGAAGCCGTGCAGCATCCCGTCGCGCGTGGCGGTGAAGCTTGCGCTTCCGCGCGCTTCGATCGCGTCGCCGACGCCGAGGGAGAACATCTCGTGCGGCGGCGCGAGGTAGGCGTTGCCGCGGATGTGCGCGAACGCGATCGCATTCGACGCGAACACGCGCAGCGGACTGAGATCGAATCCGAAATGCGGCTCGCTCCAGAACGCGACGTGCCTGTCGTAATCGTAGTCGAGCTCCACGGGCACGAGCGAGACGCCGAGGTGCGAGGGGATGATGCGCGCGTCCTCGGTGAGCAGGCGTGCGCGGGCGTCCTTCACGCTGCCGGCGATGCCTTCGTCGAAGCCGGCGACGCCGAGGGTCTCGCTGATGAGCACATTGGCTCGCTCCGGTAACTCGACTTCTTTCGATTCCTTGTGGATGACCGTGATGCGATCGGCGAAGCCGAGGTGGCGCGCGAGCAGCGAGGTCACGCCGGCCATGCGGGTGGAGTCGATCGCGTACACGCGCGACGCGCCGGCCTGGCAGGCGAAGTAGGAGAGGATGCCCGAGCCGCAGCCGAGATCGATCACGACGTCGCCGGGCTTCACCGTCCGCGAGATGGCCTCGCGGAACGCGTTCGTTCGCGTTTCATCGGCGAGGAGCTCGCGGTGGTAATCGAGCATTCGATCACATCGGGCCGAAGAGCCGTTCGTACTCGCTGCGGACGTTGCGGTAGCACTCGCACGACGCGCCTTCCAGCGCGGCGCGGTCGACGATCTCCACGAAGCCGCGGCTGTAGCGAATCCATCCTTCGTTCTGCAGTTTCGCGGCGGCCTCGGTCACGCCCGCGCGGCGCACGCCGAGCATCGTGGCCAGGAACTCCTGCGTGAGCGGCAGCTCTTTGGAGTCGATGCCGTCGCTGCTCATGAGCAGCCACCGCGCGAGCCGCGCCGAAACGTCGTGGCGCCGGATGCACGCCGTCGACTGGGACGCCACGATGAAGATCGTGTGCACGTAGCGATTGAGCAGGCCGTGCAGCGTGAGCTGGCGGTCGAACTCGCGTTTGATGATGGCGGTATCGACGCGCCACACGTCGCCGGGAATCTGCACGACGGTCTGCATGGGCGTGGAGTCGGCGCCGAGGATGACCGGGATACCGACCATGCCTTCGCGTCCGACGGACCCCGCTTCGATGGTGGAGCCGTCTTCGAGCACGGTCACGAGCGAACCGAGGGCGTTGATGGGAAAGAAGACGTGCTTGATCGGCTCGTGCGGAAGGATGAGCGGATAGGCATGCGTGACGCTCATGCGCTCCGGCTGCAGCGCCTCCAGTTCATCGCTCGGGAGCTTGTCCAGGAGGCGGTTGCCGGTCACGGCCTCCTTTTATCCCTTCTCGTCGGTCAGTGTCGATAGAGCCGCGGCGTTCAATCGAGATGGTGCACGCGTTTCATGGTTGCGATCGCGGCGCGCATTCCGTTGATTCGTCGTGCGTCCGCTTTCGGACGCTTCTCGCTGGTGTGCAGGAGGCGCTCCGCCGCCGCGAGCTCCGCGGCGACGGCGCCGCGATCCTTCGTCCGCGTCAGCTCGCGCGCCGACAGAATCGTCCACCACGCCCGCGAAGAGGGCTCGGCGTCCTCCATCGCCGCGAGGCGCCGGAAGTGCGCCACCGCTTCCGCCGGCCGGCCACTGCGCGAATAGAGTTTCGCGGACGCCTCGAGCAGCAGGACCTTCTCGCCGATGGGGAGCGCGCCGAACGCTCGATGCGCTTCCGCTTTGCGATACGCCGCTTCGGCTTCGTCAAGGCGATTGAGGGACTGGAGCGCTTCGCCGATCCGCCGGTACAGCGCGGGCTCGGCATCGGTGCCGGCCGCTGCGTTCCTGGCCGTGTCCAGCGCCTCGAGCGCATTGGACGGCCGCATGAAGTTCAGCAGAATGTCCGCGCGCCGGATCGCGGCGGTCACGATCGCGTTCTTCGCATCGGGCCAGCGGCGCGGAATCATGGCCAGATGAATGTCGGCCACGGCGATGGCGCGATCGCGTTCCGCCTCCGTCTTCGCTCGCCAGACGTCCTGAATCAACCGGTTGCCGAGTGCAAGCTGTGCCGAGGGACTTTCGGTCACTTCGACCGTGACCGGGCCAACGGTGCGACTCTGCGCAGCGAGCTCAATGGACACCGCGAAGATCGCGGCGAACAAGGTGAGGATCCGCGGAGGCATGGGTCTTCAGTGCTCCTTTCATGGACGGGATGGGAAATCGAGGATCGAGGCTGACCGTGCCGGACGAACGAAGGACCTCATCCCAGAATGCCTGCTCCTCCTGCTCGTAAGTGCGGTGAGACGCGAGCGCGCGGGCGCTCAGGAGTTCGTGCAGTTTTCGCAGTGCGACCGTGCGTTTCGCGCGCTCGCGTTCTTTGTCGTGAAAACGCGCAACCTGGTCGGCGGCGATGAAATCGCGCAACTGGGATTCATTGAACGTACGATCCATGTTCTCGACCGCGTCCCGCGTGACCCCGTTTCTCGCGACGGACGCATAGACCCGCTCAGCCTTTTCTCCATGCTTGATTCGGAGTGCGGCTTCGGCGGCCGCTTTCATATGCTCCGCGGCGCGGCTCATTTCCGCGTCGTTCGCGGCAGGCCGCAGTTTCAGTTCAGCGGCAATCTCCGCGTCTGTCGCTTCCGTCCCGCTCTGTCGCGCGACGAGGCGCAGGAGAAGGTCTCGCGCACGCGACTCGAAACTGCGCTGCTCGAGCTGCAGGCATCGCTCGTCTGCCGTCAGGCTCCGTAGGTCGGCGGGCAGGGATTGCTCCGGAACCGGTGGGCACCGGATGTCGCTCTCGTGAATATCCCGGCCCGCCACACGAGCGATGATTTTTTCCCCTGCCGCCGGCATTGAGGGTGGAATCGCGTCCGCCTGGCATGCGCCACAAAGCGCAACGGTGAACGTATGCAGGAACACCGCAACCGCTCGTTTCATAGGCCGCTCAGCTCGATGCTCGACCCGAATACGAGAGCGGGCCGCAGAATGCCGGCAGGCGTATTGATCCACAGGTTGTCGATTTCCGTTCCGACCGTCGGAGACTGACTGAACGACGCGCCGGGACATGTCCGCTCTTCGCGCTGGCGGAAATTGCCCAGGTACGTTCGGCCACGGTTGTCCATGTCGTGCCGGTGGTAACTGTCGTCAACCCAATGCCAGTGCGTCCAATAGGCGTCCATCCGCGAATCCCATTCCACGTAGGCAAAGGCGGCGAGCAGTCCGATACGCGTGTTGTCCTGGAAGACGTAGTCCGTGAATTCGGTCTCGACGTATTTCTGGAAAAGCGCATGATCGAAGGCGGTGGCGCCGAGTCCCGGCGCTTCCTCGCCCTCCGCGTCGCCTTCAGGCCAATACGCCGTCATCGTGGCGTGTCCGTCGATTTGACGGACCGTGCGGGTCACATAAGAACGCGTACCGCTACAGTACGAGTCGTCGCCTGTACATGCTTTGAGGTAGACGACCGTATTGCCGGAGTTGATGTATTGGATCGGGAATCCACCGATGACGAAGTCACTCGTTCCCGGAGACATTACCGTTTCGCCGAGGTAGGCCGTCGACGTCCAGAGAGTCGCGTATTCGTATCCCGTCGATCCCCAGCACGTCGCGTAAAACAGGATTGACGAGGGATCGCCCGCATCGATGGCTTCGACCGAAACATGACCATCGAGGTGGATGGGCGCGGAGTCTCCGTAAGGCTCGGGGCCTGGCCCGAACACATACTGACAGTCCCAGACCCATCGTTCGACCGTGTGGACGACTTCTACGCCCTCATACCGGCCGGTCTCCGGATTGTATCGGGCTTCGTACGAGTAGTACGTGTCGGAGCCCTGATACTTCGGATCGCAAACGGTCGAGTACGCAAGAGCCACCGTCCCCGGGATGATCGCCGCCACCAGAAAAGCTGCGCGAAGAACTGCTCGATTCGTCAAGCCATCCTCCTGCACACCCACGTTTTCTCGCGGACAACGCGAAAAGCAACGCTCACGCCATGGTTGGCAGGCTCATTACCAGACATCAACGTGGCGGCGGACCGGCCGTCCATTCCGCCGCCACGCGCCGAATCCTATGGCCACGCCGTGTTCGTGCACTCCGAGTCGACGACGCGCGAGAACGCGATCGCGCCGACGTTCACTGGAATGGGATCGCACTCGCCCACCGGCTCGCGTGGCGGCATGATCCGCGGCACGCAGTCCTTCCCCGGCCGCATGTGCAGCAGGCCGTAATAGGCGAGGAAGTGCGACGCCGACAATTGTGAAGGCGCCTCGTTCGTCCCTTCCATGACCGAGGTGGGGATGTTCACCACCCACACCGTCGCGCTGCCGTCCAGGACCAGCGCCTTCACGTCGGAACGCGATGGCGTGTCGCTCTTGTCCGCCCAGAGCGTGAAGACGCCGCGCGTATTCAGCGTGAGCACCGTGTCGTAGCGATTGCGGCTCGGCGCCTTGCACGACGCGAGCTGCCCGGTGGGAACGTTCACCGTCGCCACCACGTCCGGCTTGCGCGCGACGCGTCCGCTGCACGCGAGCTTCGGCAGCACGAGCGACGTCGTCGCGACGGGCTTGTTGTCGACGCTGGGCATGAACGTCAGCGTCTCGCCGTCGAGCCGGACCATGCGATACGGCGTCTTCTGCGCCCAGTCCTCCAGCATGTGCTCCGGGACGGGCTCGGATTCCCAGTTGATCTCCTGCAGCAGGTCGCTCTCCTTCACGATCACCGCCGCCACGTGCGACTCCACGCTCTTGACCATCTGCTCCATCGACCCGCCCGAGGACGACGTCATGGTCATCTTGTGCTGCTGTTCGACGCGCGGCAGCAGCACGCGCATCGCGCCTTCGTCAGGCGGAACCTGTGTGGAGAACATCGCCAGACCGAGGAAATGAATGGTTGCCACTACCAGTCCTGTATCCATGGGGTACCTCTCTCTCTTTCTTCATCGTCAAACGTTGCTGAGCACCGCCACGGCGGACCAGGCCGCGGGGTGACGAAAGCGCGGATCGGATGTCTGCAGCATCGCCATCTGCGCCGCACGCAGCGCGCGGGCCGGCGCCTGGCCCGCGTGCAGTTCCTGATGAAAGCGGAGGAAAAGAGGCGTGGCGAGATCGTCATCGACCTCCCACTGCGTGCCCACGACGGCGCGCGCGCCGGCGGTGAGGAATGCGCGCGCCAGGGTGGGCATGCCGGCCACGTGACGATCTTCGCCACGCAGCGTGCCGCACGCCGAGAGCACCACCAGCGGATGCGCATGCAGCGACAGCCGTGCGATCTCGCTCGCCGCCAGCAATCCTGAATCGTTTGTGGACTTCGCGAGCAGCAGCGCGCCGGATGTGGCCGCGTCGCTGTCCGCGTGCCCGGCGTAATGCACGAGCGCACTGCTCTGGAGCAGCGAGAGGAAACGCGCGCGCGTGGCGTCCGCACCCGCCACGAGCGCTCCGCCGTAAATCGCCCGCACCTGCTCCGCCTCGGTACGACTGAACGGGAGCGGAGTCCATCCCGCGGGATCGGCGATGGCGACGGCAGGCGTGAGCGCCTGCGGCGCGTCGTCCGCGCGCGCCGCTGAAGGCGCGTAGCGAATCGCGTAGTTTTCGAGAAGATACCGCTCGCCGTCGAACAGCACCGCGAACGGCAGCGAATGCAGTTCGCGGTCGGGAACGACGATCAACTCCCCGGCCGATGCGAGCCGCGACTGCACGGGCGCGATCAGCGCGCGATGCAGCTCCGCCGCTTTCGTACGAATTGCATCCTCGGCACGATGCGCGCGAATGTCGTGCGCCAGCGCGGCCACGCGCTCTGCCAGCTCGCGGCGTCCGATGCTCACGGTCACCACCGTCAGACCGTCGTGCGTGAGGCAGAAGATCGCCGTGCGCCGCGGCAGGAGCATGTATTCGATGAGCGCGGTGCCCTCCGGCATCGTCGCGACGTCAACCTGCGACAACAACGCATGCGCGCGATCGGCAACGGCGAACGCCGCGCGACCGTCACCGCGATCGAGTTGCAGATCGACGGTCTCGTCGACGATTGCCTCGGCGGCGTCGGCGGCGCCGATGCTGCGCGCGGCGCGTTGCTTCTCGATCTGCTCCAGCGCGACTCGGTAATCGGCCAGCGCGCCGTCTTCGTCTCCGGAGGCGCGCAACGCGCGTCCGCGCTGCAAATGCGCATCCGCAAGATCGATGTCGCGTCGATTCGCGTCGAAAAATGCGATGGCCCGATCGATGGATGCCGCGGCGTTGCGCGGATCGGCAGCCATGCGCTGCACGCCTTCCGCAACCTCGAGCCGGGCCTCGGCCAGTGCGCGCTGTTCGCGCGCGGCGATGCGATTCGCCGCGCCGCGCGCGTCCTGCAGAAGCCGGGAGGCGAGGTCGACGTCGCCTTCATGGAACGAGGCGCGCGCGAGCTCGGTGAACATCGCGGCGGCACTGACCGGCGTACGGTCCGCTTCCTCGCGCGACGACTCCAGCAGCGCCGCCGCCGCATCGTGACGCTGCGTGGCCGCGAGACCGATGGCCGCGGCGCGAATCATCGTGTAACGTTTGGCGGCGTCGTCGCGCGTGGCTTCGAAGACGCTCGGCCAACGCTCCCACGCCTCGTCCGAAACGCCCATGCGCTCCAGCGCCAAGGCGGCGCTGCCGTTCGCGAACGCGGCGTTTGCGGTCTCGCCGATCTCCGCGAACGCCGTCGACGCGAGCGTGGCCTCGCGGAAGGCGGTGCCCCAGTCGCCGTCGACGGTCGCGCAGTTCGTGAGCAGCGCGTGGATGCCCGCGGCCAGCGAGCGATGGCGCCGCGCGTCGACGCGCGTGATCAGCTGTTCCAGTGCGCGCGCCGCTTCGACGCGATCGTTCGCGCTGAACTGGATCACGGCGGCGTAGTAGGCCGCCGATTCCGCCATCGGACTGCGCACCGCCCGCAACGCCGCCTCGGCGCGCCGCATCTCCGCGAGCGCCGCTTTCGGCTGTCGCGCCGCGACGTACAGCGCGTGCGCCTCGGCCATTGCGCGCCGCTGTGTGCGATCGCCGCGATCGATGACCGTCACCGTGTCCGCGATCAGCGCGTCGCCGGTGCGCGCGGAGAGCTCCTTCGCTGCTTCGCGCAGTTTCGCCAGCGCGGCGGTGCCGTCGCCCGCGAGCTCCGCTTTCGCCCATGCGCCGAGGAGATCGCGCTCCACGCCGGTGCGGACGGAGGCGCCGTCGGATTGCTTGCGACGCGGGCGTCGCAGATGCGCGCGCGCCTCCGCGCTCCACTCGCTCGACGGATCGAGCTCGAGATAGCGCTTCCACGCGCCGTCCGCGGGCAGTCCCTGCTTCTCCAGGATCAGCGCGCGATTGAAATACGCCTCGGCCAGTTTCGGATCGAGGGCGATGGCGCGGTCGGCAGCGGCGAGGGCGCTCGGAATCGAGCGCCGCTCGCCCACCACGTAGAGCGCTGCCGCGAGGTCGTTCCAGACCCGCGCATCGTTCGACCTTGCCGCTGCGCGCTTCAGCTCGGCGACGCTTTCACGGGTCTGGCCGATGAGGAGGTGGGCGACGCCCGCTGCGTGGCGCGCCTCCATGGTGTCTTTGTCGGACGTGCGCTCCAGCACGCGTCCCGCCGCTCCGTAGAGCTCCAACTGCTCGGGCGTGGGCGGCGCGGGGCCGCGCCGCGCCGCGGGCGGAGGAGCCCACGGATACCGCGAGACGCGCGCCTCTGTGGGGCGATGCGCGCGCGGCGCGGCAGCGATGAGCGTTCCCATGGGGGAGAAGCGGAACTGTGCCCATCGCGCGGCGGGAACCAGGAGAGCCAGAGCGGCCAGGCCGGCGACGATGCGCGCGCGCCATGGGGACGGCGCGGCTTGCGCGGCTGGTTCCCTTTCGAACCGCGCCATCTCGCCGGCGATGGTCCGGCAGTCCGCACAGGTGCGCAGATGCCCGGTCGCTTCCGCGAGCTCGCTGGGTGCGAGCCTACCTTCGAAAAATGCCGCCATCGTTTCCGCTCCGATGTGCGAATGGTGCCGCTCGCCTCCACTCATGGGATCTCCTCCGACTGCGACGCCACCTGCTCATCGTTTGATATCGACGGACGCGCCGGACGGTTTCCGAAACAGAACGCCAGAAAACTCTCCTCGTGACCGATGAGGTCGAGCAGCTCGCGCGGATGGAACCCCGCGCGCTGCAGGCCCGCCCCCAGCTCCTTCTCCCGCTTCTCGATGACGCGGTACAACAGCTTCTGCTCGCGCCCGAGCATGCGCGCGATCTGCGGCACGCTCATCTCCTGCTCGAAGCGCATCTGCATCACCAGGCGGTCTTCGTCGTTCAGCTCCGCGAGATGCGCGGAGACGAAGGCCGAGACGCGACGCGCCAGAACGCGCCGCTCGTCCGCGACGACGCGCGACTCCACGCTCTCCAGCCCCGTGCGCGCGTACGTCTCGGCCTCCTCGAGCGGCACGTCGCGATGCCGCGGCGCGCGGCGCGGTATCTGCTCGAAGAGCGCGTGCAGCGAGGCGCGCGTCGCGCCCTCGTGTTTCGCCGCGAGGACGGCCAGGGCCTCGTCGAAGGTGTGGCCTTCGCGGTAGAGCAGCTGTTCGAGCGCGACGGCCAGCGGTCCCAGTCGCTCGGCCTCGGCCGAGGCGCGCCACTTGCCCCACACGTGATTGCAGTAGTCGAGCGCGAGGTGCTGCACGACGCTGCTGAGAAACGTGGCCAGGGAGCTGCGGCCCTGAAACGCGCGCAGGACGGCGTAGTCGTTCTCGATCAGCTTGACGTTGACCAGCGACGCGAATTCGTCCGCGTGCTCGTCGCTGAGCCGGTAGCGTCGGCACGCAAATGCCACCGCCTTCTCGATGAGCAGGCGATTCTCCGCCAGCAGCTCGCGCGCGTCATGCACCTCGGTTCTCTCTTAGATTGGTGCATCGAAGTTTAAATCCGTATCAACGGAAAAGCAGTCCCGTTGCGGCGCCGCCGGGGACGAGCCATGCGGAATTCACTCGCCAGCGCCGCAAAACCAGCGCTCATCTCACGGTTTGACGCTGGACTGTGCGCTCGGGGTGAACTGGGTTCGATTTGCGCAATCGCGGCACGATCGAGCCAGCAACTGTTGAACAGCATCATCAAAATGCCGGCCTCGAACAGCACGAAGAGTCATGCACGCCGCGAAACGCGGGCGTCCGCCGCACCGATCGCAATGGTACGCGGCGTTCGAGCAACACATTTACCGAACGTGCAGCTATCCTTCTCGGACATACCAAGGTCGAGTGTCGTACCACTGTACGCTCGCATTTCGTTGATTCGAGAGCTCTTGCGATTCCTTTCCGACCCGACCGCACGCGGAGCCGTGTTTGAAGAGAAGGCAACTCTCCCAATCGAAAAGAAACCGGATCGTGAGGGAGGTGGGGAAAACTCGAAGGAGCGCAAAACCGCTGCGCCGCCATGGACCACGGCAGCACCACGAAGGTACATAATCCTCCCTCTCAATGAAACGCTGGGTCCTCGCGGCCACGATCCTCGGCTCGGCGATGGCTTTCATCGACACGACGGTGGTCAACGTCGCGCTGCCGGTGATGCAGCGCGAGCTGCGCGCGGACGTGGGCACCTCG
>DATLBM010000207.1:0-5427 GCA_035526885.1 Thermoanaerobaculia bacterium
CTGGACGGCATCGAGGTGCTCGAGAACCTGAAAGAGCAGCGCATCGCATCGCCCGTGGTCATGGTCTCCGGCCACGGCGACGTGCACACCGCCGTCGAGTGCACCAAGCGCGGTGCGTTCGATTTTCTCGAGAAGCCGCTCAACCGCGACAAGCTCCTGCTCACCGTCCGCAACGCCGTGCGGCAGCGCTCCCTCGAAGAAGAGAACATCGAGCTCAAAGAGAAGCAGGAGAAGGAGTACCAGCTCGTCGGCAAGTCGCAGATGATGGGCGACCTGAAGACGCAGATCGAGCGCGCGGCGCCGACCAAGGCCACCGTGCTGATCACCGGTGAGTCCGGCACCGGCAAGGAGCTCGTGGCGCGCGAGATCCATCGCCGCTCCGCGCGCAGCAACCGTCCGTTCATCCAGGTCAACTGCGCCGCGATCCCCAACGAACTGATCGAATCCGAACTGTTCGGACACAAGAAAGGCTCCTTCACCGGCGCCGTGCGCGATCAGGTCGGCAAGTTCGTGGCCGCCGACGAAGGAACGATCTTTCTCGACGAGATCGGCGACATGTCCACGGGCGCGCAGGCCAAGGTGCTGCGCGTGCTGCAGGAAGGGGAAGTGGAGCCGGTCGGCTCCGCGACCGTGGTCAAAGTCGACGTGCGCGTCATCGCCGCAACGAACAAGAATCTCGAGGAAGAGATCAAGAACGGGCGTTTCCGCGAAGATCTCTATTACCGGCTGAACGTGATCCCCATCCGCACGCCGCCGTTGCGCGAGCGGCGCGACGACGTCGCCGAGCTGGCGTCGCATTTCGCGAAGCTGTTTTCCGAGGAGCACAGCTATCACGCGAAGGAGTTCACGCCGTCGGCGCTGAAGGCACTGGGCGACGCGTCGTGGCGCGGCAACGTGCGCGAGCTGCGCAACATGATCGAGCGCATGGTGATCATGGTGCCGTCGGACAAGATCGACGTCACCGATCTCCCGGCGGAGTTCTTCCGCACGCCGGCGGACATCATCAGCACGGCCATGCGCCTCTCCACGCTGCAGGACTTCAAGGACGAGGCGGAGAAGGCCTTCATCGTCGCCAAACTGCGGGAGCACGGCTGGAACGTGTCCAAGACCGCCGAGGCGATCGACACGCCGCGCTCGAACCTCTACAAGAAGATCGAGCAGTACAACATCAAGCGCGAGGCAGGCGCCGGGTTCACCGGAGGTGATGGACCTGACGCGTCGTGACAACGGCCACGGCGCGATCGGAGTGTTCGACTCGGGCGTCGGCGGCCTGACCGTTTTCCGGGAGATCGCCCGCGCCCTCCCGCGCGAACCGCTCGTCTACCTCGGCGACTCCGCGCGTGTGCCGTACGGCACGAAATCGCCGGCCACGGTGGTGCGCTACTCGCTCGAAGCGGCGCGCCATCTCCTCACGCGCGACGTGAAGATGCTGGTCGTCGCGTGCAACACGGCCACCGCGGCGGCGCTGCCGGCGTTGAAAGCGCAGCTGTCGATTCCCGTGATCGGCGTCGTCGAGCCGGGCGCGCGGGCGGCGGTGGAGCGCACGTCCGGAGTGGTCGGAGTCATCGCGACCGAGGGGACCGTGCGCGCGAAGGCGTACACGAACGCGATTCACGCGATCGATCCCGACGTCGAAGTGATCGAGTCCGCCGCGCCGCTCTTCGTGCCGCTTGCGGAAGAGGGATGGGCGAACACGCACGTGGCGCGCGAGGTGGCGGAGATCTACCTCGAGCCGCTCATCGACGCCGGCATCGACACGCTCGTCCTGGGCTGCACGCACTACCCGATCCTGCGCGGCACGATCGAGCAGGTGGTCGGCGACGCGGTGCAGATCGTCGACAGCGCGGAGACGACCGCGCAGGTCGTTCGCGACGCGCTCGGCCCGTCGCGCGGCGTGAACCATCCGCAGTATCACTTCCTCGTAACCGATGCCGAGGAGCGGTTCCGGCGGATCGCGGGCGAGTTCCTGGAGCGCGACATCGATCACCTGGAACTGGTGTCGCTCTAGGGCACGACCGGGGGCCCGCAAACGGGGTCCGGGGCCCGTGGCCCCGGCCGCCGGAGGCCCCTCGTCGTCCCTCGAGCGTCAGCGCCTCACCAAACCTCGCACCGATTCGCGCGAATCATCTCCGACCCCGCCTGGCACTGGAACGCCGTCGCGAACTCCGGCATGTTCGAGAGCGGCCCGATGACGCGGTACTTGCCCGTCGGGTGCGGGTCGCGCTGCACCATCGTCCGCTGCGCCTCGGGGCGGATCTCGTCGCCGCGGAACTGGCCCCAGGCGATGAAGAACTGCTGATCGGGCGTGAAGCCGTCGATCGTTTTGCCCGGTCGCGTGGCCTGCGCCTTTTGCAAAGCCAGGTACGCGATCTTGGCGCCGGCCAGGTCGCCGATCGACTCGCCGAGGACCAGCTTGCCGTTGTGATGGATGCCGGGCTCCACGAAGTAGCTCTCGAACTGATCGACGACACATTGACCTTTTGCCGTGAAGCGCGTGAGGTCTTCATCCGTCCACCAGTTGCGCAGGCGGCCCTGCGCGTCGAACTGCGAGCCCTGGTCGTCGAAGCCGTGGCTGACCTCGTGTCCGATCACCACGCCGATGGCGCCGTAGTTCACCGCGTCCGAGGCTTTCACGTCGAACGCGGGCGGTTGCAGGATTCCCGCGGGGAAGACGATCTCGTTCAGCAGCGGGTTGTAGTAGGCGTTCGAGGTCGGCGGCGTCATGCCCCAGCGTCCGCGGTCGATGGGCTTGCCGATCTGCGAGAGGTCGTCGACGCGCGCGAACTTCGACGCGTTGATGACGTTCTGCACGAAGTTGTCGCGCGAGACGTTCACGCTGCCGTAGTCGATCCATTTGTCGGGATAGCCGACTTTCGGATTGAACGTGGCCAGCTTCTCCAGCGCCTGCTGCTTGGTCTGCGGCGTCATCCAGTCGATGGCGCGGATGGTGTCGCCCATGGCACTGAGCAGGTTCTTCACCATCTCCTGCATGCGCGCCTTTGCTTCCGCGGAGAAGTAGCGCTCGACGTATTTCTGGCCGAGGGCTTCGCCGAGCAGGGCGTCCTCGAATTCGATGCAGCGCTTCCAGCGGGGCTTCATCTCCTTCGCGCCCGTGAGGAACTGGTTGAACGCGAAGTCTTCCCGCACGAAGTCGTCGCTGAGGAACGCCGCCGTGCGGTTGAGAAGGTGCCAGCGCAGGTAGGAGCGCCACGCGCTGAGCGGCGTCGTGGCCAGCTCGCGATCGACGGCCTGCATGAACAGCGGCTGATCGACGTTGAGCTCCGCCGGCTCGACGCTCGCGGCGGCCAGATGGCGCTTCCAGTCGAAGTGCGGCGTCATGGCCTGCAGCGTGGCCAGGTAGTACTTGTGATCCGTGTTTTTCGGATCGCGGAGCTGCACGTTCGTGAAGTGCCACGGCGCGAGACGGGTCTCCATCCCGATGACCGTGTTGGCCTCGCTTTTCGGATTCGACGAGCCGGCCAGCTCGAGCATCCTCTCCACGTGCTCGCGGTACTTGGCGCGGGCCTCGACGAAGCGCGCGTCGGGCTTGAGGTAGTAGTCGCGGTCGGGCATGCCCAGGCCGGTCGCGAAGACCTGCGTGATGACCTGCGACGACGGGTTGCGCGTGTCCGGCGTGGAGGTGATGGCGAAGGGAACGTAGAGCTGCACGGCGTGCAGATCGCTGATGACGCGCTGCAGATCGTCGCGGCCGTTGATCTTCGCGATCTCGTCCAGGTACGGCTTGATCGGCTTGATGCCCTGCGCGTTGACGCGCTTCTCGTCCATGCACGAGCCGTAAAAGTCGGAGATCTGCTGATCGACCGAGCCTTTCGGATAATCGGTGCGCTGCGAGACTTCTTCGAGGATCGTCTTCAGCTGATCCTTGCTCGCCTCGCCCGCGGCCCAGCGCCGCGACCAGCGCGACTGCGACGCGGGGATGGGGTTGGCCTTCCGCCACGCGCCGTTCGCGTAATCGAAGAAGTTCGTGCAGGCGTTGGCGGTGCGGTCGATGTCTTCGGTGAAGACGCCGCGCTCCTGCGCGGATGCGGCGAGCGTGAAAAGCAGCGTGCAAAGGGCGAGTCTGCGCATGGCGCCGGAGTATACGAGTAAGCTTCGGCGCGAATGCGCTGGCGGCCGTTACTGATCGGTGGCGTTGTGCTGGCGGCGCGGCTGCTGACCATCCCGCGCGGGCCGTGGGACGCGCGCGAGCTCGAGCCGTTCTTCCTGTTCGCGGGACTCTCGATCGCGATTTCGGTGGCCGCGGCGGTGGTGATTGCGCGACGCGAGCCGGTGGCGGCGGTGCTGTTCTCGTTCAGCGCGGCGATGCTGGTGCACGGCGTGACCGCGCTGTGGCCGCGGCTGGCGATTCCGGAGGAGTTGCCGCTGCCGTACGAGTTTTCGATCGCGCGGTTCACGCTGCATCCGTGGGGATCGAAGCTCGTGTTCGTGCCCGTGTTGATCGCGGTCGCGGCGGGTTTGCCGCGCGCGTGGAAGCGCAAGGAACTGGAGCCGTTGGCGTGGGCGACGTTCGCGTATCTGGCCATCGGGATTGCCGTCGTCGATCCGCGCGATGGAGTGCGGTTCGCCATTCCCTCGCTGATCCTGATGTCGATCGTGGCGGCGGAAGGTTTGAAGGCGCTGCGGATTCCGTGGATCGGCGCGTGTGCGATTGCGGCGCTGTCGGTGTTCTACACGTTTCCGCTGCTGCGCGAGCGGGTGAGGGAGGACTCGCCGCTGATGCGCGCGAAGACGCCGGGCCTGTACGTGCGCGGCGATGCGGACGCGTGGGGGAAGCTGACGGCGGTGCCGAAGTCCATCACGGTGGAAAGGCCGTGGCCGTTCATTCCGAGGGCGGGGGTGTATGGATCGGAAGAGGGATGGAGGTGGGTGAAGACGTACGCGGAGCTTTCCGCGCCGCACCCGCTGCTGCTCACGCTGCGGCTTCCGCCGGGCGCGAAGATCGAGGTCAACGACGTGCGCGTGAACGGCGCGATCGTGCGCGTGCCGCGCGGCGCGAGCGTGTCCGTGCCCGTGAGCGGGCCGATCGTGCTCGAGTCGGCGCGCGCGTTTCCACTCGATCCGCCGGACACGCGCACGGTGGCGGTGCAGGTGCGATGAAGCGCATCGGCCTGATCGTGCTGCTCGTGGCCGTGGGGCTGGTGCTGTTCCGCAATCAGTCGCGCGGGTACGCATCCGCCGATCAGAGCGGGTATCTCAATCTGTCGCGGATGCTGTCGCGCGGCGAGCGGACGCTGGCGCTGCCGGGCGATGCGCGGTGGTTCACGCCGCTGGGGTTCGTGGCGTCCCGCGACGGAAGGTCGATGGCGTCGTTCTATCCGCCGGGACTGCCGCTGCACCTGCTGCTCACCGGCGCCGTCAGTCCCATTGCCGGCGTGCTTTTGATTCTGTTCACGTTTCTCATCGGCG
>DATLBM010000208.1:0-8700 GCA_035526885.1 Thermoanaerobaculia bacterium
GATGACACGTGAGAGCGAAATGAAAATCACCGTCGATTCCGTCAAGCTCGTCGAGGTCGGTCCGCGCGACGGCCTTCAGAACGAGAAAGTCACCATCCCCACGCAGGCCAAGATCGACTACATCACCGCGCTCTCCGACGCGGGTCTGCGCGTCATCGAGGCCGGCGCGTTCGTGTCGCCGAAGTGGGTGCCGCAGATGGCCGACACGGCCGAGGTCTATCGCGAGATCCCCAAGGATCCCGGTGTCGAGTATCCCGTGCTCGTGCCGAACATGAAAGGTCTCGAGCGCGCCATCGAAGCCGGCGTCCGATCCATCGCCATCTTCACCGCCGCCTCGGAATCCTTCAACAAGCGCAACATCAACATGTCCATCGACGAGTCGTTCGAGAACTACGCGCCGGTGGCCATGCGCGCGCGCGAGGAAGGCATGCGTGTGCGCGGCTACGTCTCGACGGCGTTCGGCTGTCCGTACGAGGGCGACGTCGCGCCGGAAAAAGTGCTCGAGGTCTGCGCGCGCCTCCTCGACCTCGGCTGCTACGAAGTCTCGGTCGGCGACACGATCGGCGTCGGCACGCCCATGCAGGTGCAGGGCGTGATCGGCGTGCTGCTGCAGGTCATCCCGGCGGCGAAGCTGGCCATGCACTTTCACGACACGCGCGGCACGGCGCTGGCGAACACGCTCGCCGCGCTGGAGATGGGCATCGCCACGTTCGACGCATCCGCGGGTGGCCTCGGAGGCTGTCCGTACGCGCCGGGCGCGTCGGGCAACATGGCTACCGAGGACATCGTGTACATGCTCGATCGGATGGGGATCGAGAGCGGCGTCGATCTGAATCGACTCGTGCAGGCCTCGGCCATCATCGCGCCGTACCTCGATCACGCGCTGCCGGGCCGGTACCTGCAGGCCTGCACGAAAAAGGCGATGCCGGTGGCGACGAGCAGCGCGGTGCAATGAGCAGCGTTCCGGAGCGCAATCGCGGCGAATGGCGCGACGGCTGGTACGTGCTGCGGCACCAGGTCGTGTTCCGCGACATCGACGCGTACGGCCACGTCAACAACGCCACGTTCTTCACCTACTTCGAGTGGGTGCGCACGCTGCTGTGGTTCGAGCTGACCGCGTTCGGCAGCGCCACGGACATCGGCTTCATCGTGGCGCACGCGGAGTGCGACTACAAACTGCCCGTGCACCTCGAGGCGATCGAGGTCTGCATCGGCGTGGGCCACATCGGCCAGTCGTCGTTCGAGACGCTGTACGAGATCCGCAAAGCGGGCGGCGACGTCGCGGCCACGGGCAAAGTGGTGGTCGTGCTCTACGATTGGCAGCGCGATGCGAAGAAGACGATCGACGATGAGCTGCGGAGGAAGCTGACCGAGTGCGGCGCTGGCAGCAGCTCGCGTGTACCGCGATCATCCTCGCCCTCTGCCTAGCGCGCTTCGTCCGCCTCGGCGACACCCCGGCGGGCTTCTATCTCGACGAGGCGGCCGGCGCCGCGACGATGCTCTGCATCGATCACCCGCGGCTGTTCTTCGAGGAGCTCCCGAACACGGGCACGTTTTTCACGCCGGCTTACGTCTACTCCGGCGCCGCATGGACCCGGATCTTCGGCTCGTCGATCGCGGCCATTCGCGCACACGTCGCCTTGTACTCGGTGCTGACGATTCTGGCCGTGTTTCTCATCGCGCGACAGTTTCTCGGCATCGACGGCGGATTGCTCGCGGCGCTGGCGGCGGCGATCTCCCCATGGGGATTTCAGTTCGCTCGCATCGCGTGGGATCCGCCGCTGGCGCCGTGCTTCACGATGTGGGGCATCTACGCGTTTCTGCGAAAGCAGCCCGTCATCGCGGGAGTGCTGTTCGCGGCGGCGATGTACACGTATCCGCCGGCGCGCCTTCATGTGCCGCTGCTGGTAATTGCGCTGTCCTATACGACCTATCGGTCGCAAACGTCCTATAGGGCGTATCTCACGGTGCTGGTGCTGTGCATCCCGCTGATCTGGCTCACGCTCAACGGCACGCTTACCTCCCGCGCCAACGCCCTCGGCGTGTGGAGCACCGAGGCGCCGCTCGCGTACTTTGCGCGCGGGCTGGCCAGACATCTCTCGCTCGATTTTCTCGTGCTGCGCGGCGATCTGAATCCGCGTCACGGCACGCAGATGTTCGGGATTCTCTCGTGGCTCGATCTGCTCGCGCTGATCGGCATCGTGAAAGCGAATCGGAAGCTGGCCGCCCTCGGCGCGTTCGGATTCCTCACCGCGCTCGCGGTGGCGTCGCTGACGTGGGAGGGCGTGCCGCACGCGCTGCGCTCGATCACGGGCTGGCCGTTCGTCGCATTGCTCGCGGGTGCGGGATTGGCCGCGTTGTGTGCGCGCTGGCGCGTGATGCCGTACGTCGTGTTGATCTGCGCGATCGCTTTTTCCGCGACGTTCCTCAACGTGTACTTCACGACGTACCGCGCGAGCTCCGCACCGCACTTCGACGCCGTGCTGCGCGAGGAAGCCGAGCGCGCGCAGAAAACCGGCAACTGGGCGCCGCTGCGGGGCTACGGCGAGTTCTATCCGCGCGAGGCGTTGCGGTACTACTTCCTGCACTACGCGAACGAGCCGTGCGTCAGTTCGAAGTGACGATCTCGCGCCGCGCGCCGCTGGTGGTCATCATCGCCCACACCGGCTGATGCTTCCACGCCACGACCGTGATCTCCGCGTCCTCATCGCCGAGCTCGGGGAACATCGCCGCGACGTCGAGCTCGTTCCACGCGGGCAGTCCGGTCTCATTGCCGATCACGGCGAAGCGCGACCAGCGCGTGCCGCCGGCGCGCGCGGCGATGTCGAGCTGCACGGGTCCCGAGTCGGTGCTGTACACGCGCAGCGTGCGCTTGCATCCGTTGCAGCCTTTGGTCGCGCGCACCGTGGCGATGGAGTGAAAACGCGACGCGTGCGGCGCGGGCACGACGAACGGCGTCTCGATGAGCTGTCCGTTGCGCGTCGCGCTCACTTCCACATCTGCGACGATTGACGCCGAGTTGCGCACGTAGACGAAGAACGCCGAGCGCTCCGCCTTCGCGTCCCAAACGATGGAGCCGTGCGCGGGAATCACGCGGTGATTGGCGTTGCGATCGAGGACGAGCTCCGGCACCGCCGCGTCGTTGCGCAGGCGCAGACGCGTGGTCCACACGCGTCCGTCCGAGCCGCCGGTCGATCCGAGGGGCAACGGCACGATGATGCGCGCCAGCGCCGCCAGCACCTCGGCACGCTCCGCGCGCGGAAGCGGTCCGGGCACGCGATAGAGACGGATCGATTTGCCCACGCGCTCGTACGGGTAGTTCGCGGTCCACGGAAAGTTCGACCCGTATCCGCGCGAGCCGAGGTTGGATTCGCTGATGGCGTGCCACCCGGGGGCGGCGTGATCGTGCGCGAGCGGAAGCAGCGGCGGCAGATCGTGCTCCGTGAGATCCGCGGTCCCGAAGTACGAGAAGCGCAGCGCCTCGATCTTCAGCTCGCGCGTGCGCTTTTCCAAACGCGGCAGGTCCTGTCCCCAATCGAGATTGCTGTCCAGAAGGATGCGCTCGGGATGCGATCCCGCGAACGCGTTGAAGTAGGCCAGGTAGTCCGGATGGGCGCGGACGGAGACGAACAGCTCGACCGCCAGCGCGGCGATGACGATCATTTTCCAGCGAGGCCACAGCATCGCCAGCGCGCATCCCGCGGACACCGCCAGCAGCGGATAGATCGGCAGCACGTGACGGATGCCGATGTTGATCTTCACCGGCATGCACGCGATCACGATGGCCAGCGCCGCCACGAACGGCGCCAGTGCGCTGCGTTTGCGGATCACGAACGGTGAGATCAGCGCGATCAGCAGAAAGACGATGGTCGTCTTCACCGCGATGGCGACGGGAAAGTAATACCACCAGCCGTTCGCGCGGTACTCGCCGAGGAGAAAAGCCTCGTGGCCGGAGGCGTTGTGCAGCGCGGTCTGAACGATGCCCGCCAGCAGCCCGGGCATCGGCAGCGGCGTGTGCTCGAGTCGCGGCTTCAGCCAGAGCAGCGAGGGATGCGCGTCGGTCCATGCCGCGAGAAGGTAAAGATGCGTATTTTCGGGCCTGCCGAAACTGAAGCGGTAGACGGCCCACACGGAGACGATGCAGACGGCGATGGCGATCGCAGCGTGCGTGAAGCGCTTCGGCTTCGTCATCAGCATGATCGCCCCCCCGCCGACGGCGAGAAAGAGCACGGACGAAAACTTCGAAGTGAGGGCGATCGCCGCGGCGAATCCGAGCAGGGACGCGTTGAGGCGTGTCGGCGCGGCGAGCCACCGCTGCAGCAGAAACAACGTCGCGGCGATGCCGCACGTCACGGCCATGTCCGTCGTCGACAAACCCGCGTGCGCGAGCACCGGCGGCAGATTCGAATACAGCAGCGCCGCCAGCACGCCCGCCAGCTCGCCGCCGAGCATGCGCGCGTAAAACCACACCACCACGATCGAGATCAGGAAAACCGGGAGGATGCCTGCGCGCGACAGCGTGAGCATGCGCAGGTACTCGGCGCTGTGCAGGATCACATTGCCCTGCGCGGTCAGGCCGATGTCGTTCTTCGAGAGGCGCGCGCCGGCGAGATACGGTCCGATGGCGGTGGCGATGCGCGCCAGCGGCGGATGCTGCGGCTCGCCAAAGTACGTTCCGCGCTCGATCCACTCCATGCCCGTGGCGATGTGTGTCGACTCGTCGTAGGTCTGGCTGAACACGCGCCACGTCGAGACCACGCGCGCGGCGGCAATGATGACGATCAGGCAAAGAATCAATCGGGACGCGCGCGCGGGCATGAGATTCGAACATAAAATACGGCATGCAGGCAGCGATCGTCCTGACGCATCCCGCGCTGGCGCGCCGCCGGTTCGCGGAGCTGGCGGGACGTCCCGATGAGCAGCTCGATCTCGTCGAGGCCTCGCTGACCATCGATCTCGAGGAGAACCCGCGCCTCGACGTGGCGCGCCATCTCGAAAACGTCCAGGCCTGGAGCGACGCCGTGAGGCAGCGCCTGGAAGGCTCGCGCGACGTCCATCGCATCGTCGACACACTGAACGGACTTCTCTTCGACGAGGAGGGATTTCAGGGCCAGAACGAGGATTACTACGATCCGCGCAGCGCGCTGCTCAGCGAGGCGCTCGATCGTCACGCCGGATTGCCGATGACGCTCTCGATCCTCTACCTCGAGCTGTCGCGGCGCATCGGCGTGGACGCGGCGGGCGTCGCGCTGCCCGGACGATTCCTGGTGAAGTTCACGGGACCGTTCGGCGTGGTGGTCGTCGATCCGTTCGACGGCGGGCGCGTATTGTCGATGGCCGAGCTCCAGAAAATCCTCGACGGCATGTACGGCGGCGGCGTGCGTCTGCGCGAGCATCACCTGCGGTCGTTCTCGCCGAAGGAAATCCTGGCCCGCGAGCTGGCGCAGCTCAAGGCCGCGTATCTCGCGCAGCACGACCTCGCGCGCGCCGCGGCTTCCATCGACCGCCTGCTCATCCTCGACGACCGCGACGCCTATGAAGTGCGCGACCGCGCCGCACTGGCCATGCAGATGCACGCCTACGCGCAGGCCATCGCGCTCTTCGAGCGCTATCTGCTGCTCATGCCGTCCGCTGATGACCGTTCGCGCGTGCGCGAGCAGATCGCGTATCTGCGCGCATGGCTGGATCAGAACTGAGGTGTCATCCTGAAGGGCGCGAGGACGCCGAAGGACCTTCCGGCATGCCGCGAGGAAGATCCTTCGCCCTCTCCGGGGCTCGGGATGACACCTGTTAACATTCGCCACCTGTGATCACCGGCTTCAATACCGACATCAAGCACAACGAAAAGGTCTACCACGTCCAGACCGAGGACAAGGGTGTCGGGAATCCATACATCGAGTCGCTGGTGTACGTCGGCGGCGAGATCCTGGCCTCGAAGAAGACCTCTTACGCCGAGCAGCTCAAGACCGGCGTGGACGACAAATGGATCGGCGGGCTGATGGAGCAGCAGCACCGCACGATGATCGCGGCCATCAAGCGGGGGCGGTTCGACCAGCCCGCCGACGTCACCAAGACCTCGCCCGAGCCGCGCACGCATACGCTGACCAGCGAGCCGTTGTCGGAGACGGCCGCGCCGCTGGCCATCGACGAGGAGAAGACGCTCGACCAGGTGATCATCGACTACCTGGTCTCCGAGGCCGAGAGCGAGCATCTCGAGCTGGCCCTGCTCAACCACATCGACTTCTTCATCGGCTCGCAGATCGAGTTGCGGGTGGCGGCGCGCAAGAGTCTCTCGCAGTCGCCGATCCCCGCGGCCTCGATCGAGGTGAAGGTCATCTCCACCATCGAGCCGCCGCGCGTGATCTTCCGAGGGAAGACCGCAGCCGACGGTACGGCCACGGTCCGCTGCACGATTCCGTCGTTCCGCGACGGCACGGCGGCCGTGATCATTTCGGCGCAGAGTCCCATCGGAAACGACGAGATCAAGCAGCTCGTGAAACGCCGCAAATAGCGCCCCGGCATTCTTCTTTCATATTCCGCCGCCGTGTTCCGCTCGAAGTCTGTCCGCGCCCTCGCCATCCTCGCCGGTCTGGTGGGGACGATCTACCTCGTCGTCAGTCTCTTTCTGCCGTCCTCGCGGCGCCTGATCTTCGGCGTCGACAAGCACTCGGGAAACGTGCGGCTGGTGAAGAACAACGTCACCTTCCTGCCGCCGCATCAGTTCTACCGGCTCGAGTTCGAGAAGCGGAACGGCGCGGCGCAGCGCGACGACCTCGTGCGCATCCTCTCCAAAGAGCGCGTGCCGGTGACGCTCACGTACCGCATCCGCTTCACGCTTCCCGGCGAGCGGCTCGAGGACGCGCGCGGCCTGGTGCGCAATGGCTGGAGCTCCTGGATCCGGACGCGCGTCGGCGAGGCCGTGTCCGCAGTGACGCAGCAGGTGCCGATCGAGGAGCTCCTGTCTCCGACCTCGCAGTTCGCCACGCGCCGCGACGTCCTGCGCCGCGTCGTGCAGGGCCATCTCGCCCGCAGCGGACTGAAAGTGGAGGCCTTCGAGATCGCGCACATGGAGCCGGATCGCCGCGCGCTCCTCGAATACAAACGCGCCGAGCTGCGCCGCAACGCGCGCGGCATCGCCGGCCGCGTGGCCATCTTCGCCATCGACGGCGCGGACTGGGAGCTGATCTCCGAGCTCTCGAGCGACGGCCGCATCCCGAACATCCGCGCGCTCGCACAGGGCGGCACCACCGCCTCGCTGCAGACGATTCAGCCGACGGTCTCGCCGATGGTCTGGACGACCGCGGCCACGGGACTCTCTCCCGACCGTCATGGCGTGATCGATTTCACGGAACAGAAGCGCCCCGTCGATGCCGGCTCGCGCCGCGCGCCGGGACTCTGGGACATCGCCCAGGCCTTCGGCCGCGAGACCGTGGTGGTGAACTGGTGGACGGCCTGGCCGCCGCGCATGGACGGCCCGGTCACGTTCGACACGCCCGTCGCGCTCATGCCCAACGCCATCGATCCGCAAGAGTTGCGCGCGCGCATCGCCTCACAGACGGTTGCGCCGCAGACGATCGCCTTCAACCAGGTCGGGCGCTTCCTCAACATCACCGCGACGGAGTTCGATGACGCGGTCGCGCGCGGCGGTGCGTCCGATCCCGTGAACATCTTCCGCGAGACGCTCGCCAAAACATGGACCGATCATCGCGTCGGGATCAGTCTCTACCAGCAGCGCGAGCCGCTGGTGATGATGATGTCGTACGACGGCACGGACACGGTCAATCACCTCTTCGGCCCGTATCACCCGCCGTATCGGGAAGGCGTGTCGCAGGGAGAATTCCGCAAGTACTGGCCGGCGGTGGCGAATTACTACTCCGAGGTCGATCGGCTGATCGGCGAGTGGATGAAGGTGCTGACGGATGACACGACGGTGATCATCATGTCCGCGCACGGCTTCCGCTGGTCGGACAAGCGTCCGAAGCTGCCCGCGGCCGGACGCAACGCGCTGTCCGATCATCGCAACCCGGGTGTGTTCATCGCCTACGGCAATCACGTCGCCGCGAACCGCGGCAGTCACGTCATCTCGCTCTACGACATCGTCCCCTCGGTCCTCTCCGTGCTCGGACTGCCGCGATCGGTCGAGATGCGCGGCCAGCAGCCGGACTGGCTGTTCCGCGACATCTCGCCCGTGACGTCGGTGCGCGTGATCAGCTACGACGAGTTCTTCGCCGGACGTCCGTCCGCGGCGAGCTCGATCGATCCGCAGTTCTACACGCAGCGCCTCCAGGCCATCGGGCATCTCGTCGATCCGACGCACATGCAGCCGGTGTTCGAGGACGAGGAAGGGGGCGCGGTGCAGACGGCCGCGCTCGCGCCGGCGCAGTGGGGCGCGTACGCGCACTGGAACAACCAGGGCATCGAGCTGCGCAAGCAGAAAAAGTACAAGGAGTCGATCGAGGCATTCCAGGCGGCGATCGAGCTCAATCCCACGCGCTTCACGCCGTACCTGAACATGGCCATGGTCCTCTTCGACCGCCAGCAGTACACGGCGGCGGAGAACGTGTTCGTCATGGCAGTGCAGCGCGGGCTGCCCAATCCGGAGCAGTGGTTCCTCGACTTCGCGGCGCTGTACCGCGCGCAGAACATGACCTCGCGCGCGATCAACCTGCTCTACCGCGGCAAGCAGATCTTCCCGCAGTC